>NZ_BAABHO010000010.1:0-144606 GCF_039542135.1 Actinomycetospora chlora | reverse complement strand
CGACGAGGCCGTCGCCGGGGCCGCGGCGGCCGCCCGGCGCGCGGGGCCCGCCCGGGACGCGGCCCCGCTCCCGGCGCCGACCGGCGACGCCGACCGCGACTGGGAGCGGGAGGCCGCCGAGACCTCCCCGGCCGTCTTCGCCCGGCTCGCCGACGAGCTGGGGGCGTCGTTCCGCCCCGACGCGACGTCGTTCGGCTTCGCCGAGGACCGCGTCACCACCACGTGGCTCGGCACCTCGACGGGCCTGCGGCGACGCTGGGTCGAGCCGACCGCGTCGGTCGAGCTCAACCTCAAGGACCCGGCGACCGGCACCTCGGTGTGGGGCGGCGAGGGCGCGACCGACGTCCGGACCGTCGACGTCGCGGCGCTCGTCGGCCGCCTGCACGACCGGCTGCCGTGGGGACGGCGCCGGATCGACCTGCCCGCCGGGCGCCACGAGACGATCCTGCCGCCGTCCGCGGTCTCCGACCTGATGATCTACCTGGCCTGGTCGATGGGCGGGCGCCCGGCCCAGGAGGGGCGCTCGGCGTTCTCCCGCGCCGGCGGCACCCGCGTCGGCGAGCGGCTCGGGACGCTGCCGCTGACGCTCGCCGGCGACCCGGCCGCGCCCGGCTTCCCCGACCTCGCCTACACCCCCGTGCTCGCGACGACCTACTCCGGCGACGAGGTCTCGGTGTTCGACAACGGCGCGGAGACCGGCCGCGTCGAGTGGGTCCGCGACGGGACCGTGGCGACGCTCGCCTACCCGCGGGCCGCGGCGCAGGAGTACGGGGCGCCGTTCGCCGCGCCGACCGACAACCTCGTGCTCACCGGCGGCGAGGACGCCCGCCTGGAGGAGATGGTGGCCGCCACCGAGCACGGCCTGCTGCTGACGTGCCTCTGGTACATCCGCGAGGTCGACCCGGCGACACTGCTGCTCACGGGTCTGACCCGGGACGGCGTCTACCTGGTGGAGTCCGGCGAGATCGTCGGCGAGGTGAACAACTTCCGGTTCAACGAGTCGCCGCTGGACCTCCTGCGCCGCGCCACCGAGGCCGGCACCACCGAGCGCACCCTGCCGCGCGAGTGGAAGGACTGGTTCACCCGCGCGGCCATGCCCCCGCTGCGCGTCCCCGACTTCCACATGACCTCGGTGTCCCCCGGCCGCTGACGTACGTGTGTGATCTTCCGAGCTATAGCTCGGAAGATCACGCACGTGGGAGGCGCATGATGGGAGCGTGGTCCGTTCGCTGATGCGCTACACCGCGCCGCAGGAGGCGTGGGAGGCCGACGTCCCTGTGCGGGGGGACGTCAACGGGCTGGCCACGCTGCTCGCCGAGGGTGGCGCGCTCGTGCTCACCGGCGCCGGTATCTCCACCGACTCCGGCATCCCCGACTACCGCGGCCCCACGAGCGCGGCCCGGCGCCACGCCCCGATGACCTACGACGCCTTCGTCGGCGACCCCGTCGCCCGCCACCGGTACTGGGCGCGCAGCCACGTCGGCTGGCCGCAGATCGCCGGCGCGCGGCCCAACGACGGGCACCGGGCCGTCGCCGCCCTGCAGCGCACGGGCCTGCTGCGCGGCGTCATCACGCAGAACGTCGACGGGCTGCACCAGGCCGCCGGCGCCCGCGACGTCGTCGAGCTGCACGGCGCGCTCGGCCGCGTCGTGTGCCTCGGGTGCGGCGCGACGCTGCCGCGCCCGGCGATCCAGCAGCGCCTCGCCGCGCTCAACCCGGGCTTCGACGCCCGAGCGGGAGCGATCAACCCCGACGGCGACGCCGAGCTCCCCGACGCCGAGCTCGATCGCTTCGCGATGATCGACTGCCCCGCGTGCGGCGCCGGCCCGCTGAAGCCCGACGTCGTCTTCTTCGGGGAGTCGGTGCCCCGGCCCCGCGTGCAGCAGTGCTTCGACCTCGTCGACGGCGCCCGCAGCCTGGTCGTCCTCGGCTCCTCGCTGACGGTGATGTCCGGCCTGCGCTTCGTGCACGCCGCCACCCGCCGCGGGCTGCCGGTGGCCGTGGTGACGGCCGGCCCGAGCCGGGCGGACGCCGTCGCCGACGTCCGGCTCACCGGCGCACTGGGCGAGGTCCTGCCGGCGTGCCTGGCCACCCTCGGGCTGCTCGATCGAGCCTGAATCGTTCAGCTTGATCGTGGAAGTGAGTCCCCCGACAGCTCCCGGCGGTGTCCTGTCGAGGAACTCTCGTTAACGTCGAACACCCCGACGGAGTATTCAGGGGCACGGCCGCCCGTGCCCCTGCTACGCCGTTCCCGAGGCGACCGGGGCCGCCTTCGCGGTCGCGGCGTTGCGGCGAGCGAGAGCCAGCGACCGAGGAGACGCATGACTGCTGTTCCGACCATCCAAGGACTCGAGAACCCGCCGATCGGACGCCGCGAGGTAATCGAGTGGGTGGCCGAGGTCGCGGACCTCACCACTCCTGACCGCGTCGTGTGGTGCGACGGATCGCAGGAGGAGTGGGACCGTCTCACCGCGGAGCTCGTCGAGGCCGGCACGTACGTGCGCCTCGACCCCGCGAAGAAGCCGAACTCGTTCTACGCGGCGTCCGACCCCGACGACGTGGCGCGCGTCGAGGAGCGCACCTTCATCTGTTCGGTCGACCGCCGCGACGCGGGGGTCACCAACAACTGGATGGACCCGGCCGAGATGAAGGCCACCATGCGCGAGCTGTACCGCGGCTGCATGCGCGGGCGGACCATGTACGTCATCCCGTTCTGCATGGGCCCGGTGAACGCGGAGCACCCGAAGCTCGGCGTGGAGATCTCCGACAGCGCCTACGTCGTGACCTCGATGCACATCATGACGCGCATGGGCGCGGCGGTGAACGAGCGCCTCGAGGCGGCGGACTCCGAGTGGGTCCCGGCGCTGCACTCCGTCGGCGCCCCGCTCGAGCCCGGCCAGGCCGACGTGCCCTGGCCCTGCAACGACACGAAGTACATCAGCCACTTCCCGGAGACGCGCGAGATCTGGAGTTTCGGCTCCGGCTACGGCGGCAACGCGCTGCTGGGCAAGAAGTGCTACTCGCTGCGCATCGCCTCGGCCATGGCCCGCGACGAGGGCTGGCTCGCCGAGCACATGCTGATCCTCAAGCTCATCAGCCCCGAGGAGAAGGCCTACTACGTCGCGGCGGCCTTCCCGTCGGCGTGCGGCAAGACCAACCTCGCGATGCTCCAGCCCACCGTCCCGGGCTGGCGCGCCGAGACCGTCGGCGACGACATCGCCTGGATGCGCTTCGGCGACGACGGCCGGCTGTACGCGGTGAACCCGGAGTTCGGCTTCTTCGGCGTCGCGCCGGGCACCAACTGGAAGACCAACCCGAACGCGATGCGCACCATCGAGCAGGGCAACGCCCTGTTCACCAACGTGGCGCTGACCGACGACGGGGACGTCTGGTGGGAGGGCCTCGAGGGCGACCCCCAGCACCTGACGGCGTGGACCGGTGACGACTGGACGCCCGGCTCGGCCAAGCCGGCCGCGCACCCGAACTCGCGCTACACCGTGCCGATCTCGCAGTGCCCCGTCGTCGCCCCCGAGTGGGACGACCCGCAGGGCGTGCCGATCTCGGCGATCCTGTTCGGCGGCCGCCGCAAGACGACGGTCCCGCTGGTCACCGAGTCGTTCGACTGGCAGCACGGCACGTTCATGGGCGCCACGATGTCCAGCGAGATGACCGCGGCGGCCAAGGGCGGCAAGGGCCAGGTCCGCCGCGACCCGATGGCGATGCTGCCGTTCCTCGGCTACAACGTCGGCGACTACTTCCAGCACTGGGTGAACGTGGGCAAGAGCGCCGACGCCACCCAGCTGCCGAAGATCTTCTACGTCAACTGGTTCCGTCGCGGCGAGGACAACCGCTTCCTCTGGCCCGGGTTCGGCGAGAACAGCCGCGTCCTCAAGTGGATCATCGAGCGGCTCGAGGGCAAGGCCGCCGCCACCGAGACGCCGATCGGGCACGTGCCGGGCGCCGACCAGATCGACATCGAAGGCCTGTCCGAGCCACTGGAGGACATCGAGGCGTCGCTGCGCTTCGACCGCGAGGAGTGGCTCGAGGAGCTGCCGCTCATCGAGGAGTGGTTCGACAAGATCGGCGAGTCCCTGCCGACCTCGATGCGCGACGAGCTCGAGGCCCTCAAGCAGCGTCTCGACGCGAGCTAGGCACCACCACGGGCCCCGCCCACCAGCACGAACGATCGGCGCCTTCGCAGCTTCGGAAGCAGCGAAGGCGCCGTTCGTTCGTCCGGGGCCGGGCGCATCCGGAGCAGTGGGCTGCGCCTCGACGCAAGCGCTTCACCTCGACGTCACGGTGGGCTTACCATCGCTCGGCTCTGCGTGAGCCCGCGCCGACGAGGAGGTCCGAGCGATGACGACGTCCGCCCCACCACCCGGGGAGTCCTCGAGCCCGACGGAGGAGACGTCGCCGCCGGAGAGCCCGCCCCGCGGCTGGACCGACGTCCGCTTCCGGTGGATCAACCTGCTGCTGTTGGTCCCGCTGGTCTCGATCCTGCCGTTCCTGTTCAACAGCGAGGAGCCGACGCTGGCCGGGCTCCCGTTCTTCTACTGGTTCCAGCTGCTCGTGATCCCGGTCGGCATCCTCTGCACGGTCGCCGTGCACCGGCTCACCCGCCACGTCGACGAGGAGGGCGAGCAGTGAACGGCACGCAGACGGTCGAGCTGGTCATCTTCGTCGCGCTGTTCGTGGCCGTCGCGGTCATGGGCTTCATGGCGAGCCGGTGGCGCCGTGCCACCGACCTCGAGCACCTCGACGAGTGGGGCCTGGGCGGGCGGCGCTTCGGCTCCTGGGTCACGTGGTTCCTGCTGGGCGGCGACCTCTACACCGCGTACACGTTCGTCGCGATCCCGGCGCTGCTGTTCTCCTCCGGCGCGCTCGGCTTCTACGCGGTGCCCTACACGATCATCGCGTTCCCGCTGGTCATGCTGCCGCTGCTGCGGCTCTGGTCGGTCTCGCGGGTGCACGGCTACGTCACCCCGGCCGACTTCGTGCGCGGCCGCTACGACTCCCCGCTGCTGGCGCTGCTCATCGCGATCACCGGCATCGTCGCGACGATGCCCTACATCGCCCTGCAGCTCGCGGGGCTCGAGGCCGTGCTGCGCACGATCGGCCTCAACGGCACCGGGTTCTGGGGCCACGCGCCGCTGTTCATCGCGTTCGTCGTGCTCGCCGCCTACACCTACCAGTCGGGGCTGCGGGCGCCGGCGCTGATCGCGGTGGTCAAGGACCTGCTGATCTACCTGGTCATCCTCGTCGCGATCATCTACCTGCCGCTCAAGCTCGGTGGCTGGGGCGCGATCTTCGACGCCGGGCAGGCGAAGCTCTCGCAGCCCTCGCCGGCCACCGGCCAGCCCGCGGGCTCGATCCTGCTGACGGCCAACAACCAGCTGCAGTACGCCACGCTGGCGCTGGGCAGCGCGCTCGCGCTGTTCCTCTACCCGCACTCGGTGACCGGCGTGCTGTCGAGCCAGAGCCGCAGCACGATCCGCCGCAACATGGCCGCGCTGCCGGCGTACTCGTTCCTGCTGGCCCTGCTCGCGCTGCTCGGCTACGTCGCCATCGCCGCCGGCGTGAAGCCCATCGTCAACGGCTCCACCGGGCGCGCGGACACCAACACGATCGTCCCCGTGCTGTTCGACAACCAGTTCCCGTCGTGGTTCGCCGGCATCGCCTTCGCCGCGATCGGCATCGGCGCGCTGGTCCCCGCCGCGATCATGTCGATCGCCGCGGCGAACCTGTGGACCCGCAACATCTACAAGGAGTTCATCCGCCGTGACGCGACGCCGCGCGACGAGGCCCGCCAGGCCAAGCTCGCGTCGCTGGTGGTCAAGGTCGGCGCGGTGCTGTTCATCGTGCTCATCGACCCGCAGTTCTCCGTCGACCTCCAGCTCATCGGCGGCGTGATCATCCTGATGACGCTGCCGGCCGTGGCCATCGCGCTCTACACGCGCTGGTTCCACCGGTGGGCGCTGGTCGCGGGCTGGGTCGCCGGGCTGGCGTGGGGCATGTACCTGCTCTACGGGATCGTCAACCCGAACACCGGCCGCCACTTCGGCGGGTCCGCGCTCGCGCTGGACAAGCTGTCGTTCTTCGGCTGGGCGCCGTGGGACGGCTCGAAGGTCCAGATCTACGTCGGCTTCGTGGCGCTGATCCTCAACCTCGTCGTCGCCGCCGTCGGGACGCTCGTGCTGCGCGCGCTGGGCACGCCCGAGGGCCGCGACCACACCGCCACGTCCGACTACCACGCGACACGCGTGCCGGAGTCGACGACGCCGGAGGCCGTGACGAGCGTGTGAGCCATACTCCGCACGCATGAGCACCCTGGCGGACGTCTCGCCGTCGCTGGCCGCCGCCCTCGGCGTCGAGGGGTTCACCGACACCCTCGGCATCGGGGGCGGCGTCGGCGGCGGGATCCGCGGGGTGGCGCTGCTGCTGGTCGACGGGATGGGCGCCGACCTCGTCGCCGAGCACGCCGACCACGCCCCGGCGCTGGCCGAGCTCGCCGCCCGCGGCCGGACGCTCGACGCCGGCTTCCCGTCGACGACGGCCGTCAGCGTCACCAGCCTCGGCACCGGCCTGCCCGCGGGCGGGCACGGGATCGTCGGCTACAGCATGGCCGTGCCGCCGCTCGACCACCCGGACGCGCCCGCGGACGTCGTGCTCAACACCCTGCGCTGGTGCGCGCACGGCTCCACCGACCCGGTCGACCTGCGCCGCGAGCTGCCGCCCGAGCAGGTGCAGCCGGTGCCGACGGTGCTGCAGCGCGCCGCGCGGGCGGGCGTCACCGTGACCACGGTCGCGCCGGAGATCCAGCGTCGGTCCGGGCTGACGCGGGCGGCCCTGCGCGGGTGTCGCTTCCGCGGGGTGACGGCGCTGGGCGACCTCGGCGCCGCCGTGGTCGAGGCGCTCGGCGAGGCCACCGCCGACGAGCCGGCGTTCTGCTACGCCTACCACGGCGACCTCGACATGATCGGCCACGCGCACGGCCCCGGCTCGCTGCCGTGGCGGCTGCAGCTCGGCGTCGTCGACCGGCTGGTGGCCCAGGTCGCCGAGGACCTGCCGCCGGACACCGTCCTCGCCGTCGTCGCCGACCACGGGATGGTGGCCACCGACGCGGGCTGGCGCATCGACCTCGACACCACCCCGGCCCTGCTCCGCGGCGTGCGCCGCCTCGCCGGGGAGGCGCGGGTGCGGCACGTGTTCGCCGCCGACGGGGCCCTGGAGGACGTCGTCGCGGCGTGGCGGGGCGAGCTCGGCGACGCCGCCCGCGTCCGCACCCGGGACGAGGCGATCGCCGACGGCTGGTTCGGCGCGGAGGTCACCGACGCCGCCCGCGGGCGCATCGGCGACGTCGTGGCGGCGGCCGAGGGCAACTGGACGCTCGTGCGCTCGCGGATCGAGCCGATGGAGACCGCCCTGGTCGGCCACCACGGCTCGTTCACCGACGCCGAGCAGCACGTGCCGCTGCTGCTCGCGCACGGCTGATCAGCCCTCCGTCGGCACCGGGATCCGGGCCCGCACCCGGCCGCCGTCCGGCGTCGCCCCGGCGTCGAGCGAGCCGCCGAGCTGGTCGAGCCGCTCGCGCATCGACGTCAGCCCCACCCCGGGCGTCCAGGACGGGCCGGCGCCGCCGTCGTCGGCGACCAGCAGGTCGAGCACACCGTCGCGGCGCCGCACCGCCACCGTCGCCGCGCTCGCGCCGGCGTGGCGGACGACGTTGAACACGGCCTCGGTCACCACCCGGTAGGCGGCGACCTCGACCGCCGCGGGCAGGGTCCCGACCGCGTCCGCCGCCACCGTCACCGTCGGGCCGTCGGCGTCCTGGGTGATCCGCTCGGCCTGCTGGCGCAGCGCGGGGACCAGGCCGAGCTGGTCGAGCACCGGGGGCCGCAGGTCGTGGACGAGCCGGCGGACCTCGGCGATGGCGCCGGCGACGTCACCGCGCAGCTCGGCGATCAGCTCGGACGCCCGCCCCGGGCGGGTGGCGGCGACGTTGCGGGCCGCGTCGGCGGTGTAGGCCACGCCGGCCAGCACCGGGCCCAGGCCGTCGTGCAGGTCGCGGCGCAGCCGGCGGCGCTCCTCCTCGGCCGCGAGCACGACGAGCCGCCGCGAGCGCTGCACCTCGTCGGCGAGCCGGGCGCTCTGCAGCGCGCGGGCCAGCGGCCCGGCCACCAGGCCCAGCACGGCGTCGGTGGCCCGCGGCAGCTCGCGGTGGTGCTCGGGCAGGCCGACGACGAGGTCGCCGACGTGCTCCTCGCCGGCCTGCAGCGGGATCGTCGTCACCGGCCCGTCGGTGTGCCCGGCGGCCGCGACGACGTGGCCGTCGTGGTGCAGCGCCACCGACGGCAGGTCCACCGACGCCCGCAGCGCGTCCAGCCACTGCTGCGGGCCGCCGCCGCGGCGCAGCTCGTCCCCGAGCACGGACACGACGCCGACGGGGTCGGGGCGGCCCCCGAACATCACCTGGTCCAGGGTCTCCCGCACCCGGACGAGGGCGGGGTGGAACAGCGCCGCGACGACGACGCAGACCACCGACGCCACCGCCCGTGACGGCGGCCGCCCCGTCGTCACCTCGAGCACCGCCAGCGTGCCGGCGAAGGCGCCGAGGGCGAGGTCGACCATGACGATGACGACCGCGACGCCCGAGATCGCCCGGCGGACGTCGGCGACCCGCGGGGCGAGCAGGGCGACGACCAGCGACGCCGGCACCGCCAGCCCGCACAGCACCGCCGCAGAGACGAGGACCGCCGCGAGCACGGTGCCGGGGACCTGCTCGACGGCGAAGAGCAGGTGCACGTCGGCCAGCGCCGCGGCGCCCGCCCCGAGCAGCACCCACAGGATCCGCTCGCGCTCGAGGTCGCGTGCCCCGTCCGCGCGGACCCACACCGCGGCCGCGAGCGCGGTGCACAGCAGCACCGAGGCCGGGAGGGCGACGGGCGCGATCGGCGCCACGACCATCGCCAGCCCGCACACGGCGACGACACCGGCCGCCGCCCGCCCGACGGTGCCGTGCAGGTCGCCGGTGGGGAAGGTGAGCACGAGCCCGGGCAGGAGCAGCGCCAGCACGACGGCCAGGGCGCGCTGCTCGACCGTAGCCAGCGCCGGCGCCCGGTCGACCGCGGCCTCGAGCAGCGCGAGGGCGAGCAGGGCGGCGCCGACCGCCGTCGTCCACGCCGTCGGTCCGCGAGCCCCGCCGCCGCGGCGCACCACGGCGGCCGCGACCAGCCCGCCGGTCCCCAGCACCAGCGCCCCGGCGGTCCACGCCACGCCCGGGCCGCTGACCGGGGGCCGGAGCACGACCGCGACGACGGCGGCGAGGACCGCGCCGCCGGCGGCGATCTCGCCGGGCGTCGGCCGCGCGGTCACCCCGACCCGCCCAGCCCCTCGTGCCGGGCGCGCACGACCGCCTCGGCGCGGGTGGCCACGCCGAGCTTGGTGAAGATCGCCGAGACGTGGTTGCCGACCGTCTTGGGGGCGAGGCCGAGGTCGGCCGCGATGGTCCCGTTCGGCCGTCCGCGGGCCAGCGCGTCGAGCACGTCGCGCTCGCGCGGCGTCAGCTCGGGGAACGGGACCGCGGGCGCGGCCGGTGCGGCGAGCCGCGCGACGACGTGGGCGGCGGCCCCCGGCGCGACGATCATCTCCCCGGCCACCACGGCGTGCACCGCGCGCCGGATCTCCTCCTGGTCCGCGCCCTTGAGCAGGTAGCCCCGGGCGCCCGCGCGCAGCGCCGCCAGCACGGTCTCGTCGTCGTCGTGCATGGTCAGGACGAGGACCGCCACGCCCGGGATCGCCGCCGCGATCCGCCGGGTGGCCTCGACGCCGTCGAGGTCGGGCATCTGGACGTCCATGAGCACGACGTCCGGCGCCAGCAGCTGGGCCTCGCGGACCGCCTCGCGCCCCGTCGCGGCCTGCCCCACGACGGCGACGCCCTCCACCGAGTCGAGCAGCGCGGCGAGCCCGCGGCGCACCACCGGATGGTCGTCGGCGAGGACGACCCGGATCGGCGGTGTGGCGGTCACGTCGAGATCGTGACACTGCGCGGTCGGGGTGTCTCCGGTCCCGCGTCCCCGATTCACCCGGGAAGATGCCCGGACGACCGGGAACGCGCCCCGTTGTGACGGCGGGTGCTCGACACGCAGGCTTCTCCCACGTCACCGTCCCGTCCCGCCCCGGAGCACCCCATGAGCACCCTGCCCTCCCGCGCGAAGATCGGCTTCTGGATCTGCGTCGTCCTCGCCGTCGTCGACATCGCCGGCGCCTTCGTCCCGACGGCTCCGGACGGCCAGGGCCCGCCGCTGGTCGTCATGGTCTTCTCGGCCGTGATGGGCGTGGTGACGCTGGTCGCGGCGGTGCTCGTCGCCCGCTCGGGCAGCCGCGCCGCCGTCCGGGTCATCGCCGTCTCGCGCATCCTCTCCGCGATCACGGCCCTGCCGGCGTTCTTCGTGCCCGACGTGCCCGCGCCGTTCGTGGCGTGGGGCGCCGCGACCGTCGTCCTCACGATCGTCGCCGTCGTGCTCCTGATGAGCCGCGCGCGGGCCCGCGTGGGTGCGTGAACCCGCGAGCGAGGGCGTCCCTCGCTCCGTCGCGGCGCCTAGGATCGGGCGCGATGAGCGACCCGCCCGACCCGGTCCCCGAGGGCGTCCGCGACCTCGCGACGCGGGTGTTCGGGATGGCCCGCGACGGCGACGCGGCCTCGCTCGCGGACTACGTCGACGCCGGCGTCCCGGTGGACCTCACCAACGAGCACGGCGACACGCTGGTCATGCTCGCCGCCTACCACGGGCACGCCGAGGCGGTGTCCGTGCTCGTCGCGCGGGGCGCCGACGTCGACCGTCTCAACGACCGCGGCCAGTCCCCGATCGCCGGGGCGGTGTTCAAGGGCGAGGAGGCCGTCGTCCGGGCGCTCGTCGCGGCCGGGGCCGACGTCCGCGCCGGTCACCCCACCGCGGTCGACACCGCGCGGATGTTCGAGCGGGAGGACCTCCTCGAGATCCTCGATCCCTGAAGGCGACTAGAGCGCCTTGAGGATGTCCTCCACCCGGACCTTCGCGTCGCCGAAGATCATCGACGTGTTCTCGCGGAAGAACAGCGGGTTCTGCACGCCGGCGTAGCCCACGGCCATCGAGCGCTTGAACACCACGACGTCCTTGGCCTCCCACACCCGCAGCACCGGCATGCCGGCGATGGGGCTGTTCGGGTCCTCCATCGCCGCCGGGTTGACGGTGTCGTTGGCTCCGATGACGAGCACGACGCTGGTCGACGCCAGGTCGTCGTTGATCTCGTCCATCTCGAGGACGATGTCGTAGGGCACCTTGGCCTCGGCCAGCAGCACGTTCATGTGCCCGGGCAGGCGCCCTGCCACCGGGTGGATGCCGAAGCGGACGTCGACGCCGCGGTCGACCAGTCGGCGGGTGAGGTCGGCGACCGGGTACTGCGCCTGGGCCACGGCCATGCCGTAGCCCGGGACGATGACCACCGACGACGCGTCGGTGAGCATCTCCGCGACCTCGTCGGCGGTGACCTCGCGGTGCTCGCCCTCGACGACCGCCGACGTCCCGGACTCCACGCCGAAGCCGCCGGCGATGACCGACAGGAACGAGCGGTTCATCGCCTGGCACATCACGTAGGACAGGTAGGCACCGGAGGAGCCGACGAGCGCGCCGGTGACGATCAGCAGCGTGTTGTCGAGCAGGAAGCCCGACGCCGCGGCGGCCCACCCCGAGTAGCTGTTGAGCATCGACACGACGACGGGCATGTCGCCGCCGCCGATCGACGCGACGAGGTGCCAGCCCAGCCCCAGCGCGACCGCGGTGATCGCGATCATCAGCCCGAGCGAGGGCGTAATGGTGAAGCCGACGGTCAGCGCGGCGAAGGCCACCAGCGCGCCGAGGTTGAGGACGTTCTTGCCCGGCAGCGTCAGCGGCCGCGACTTCATGCGCCCGGAGAGCTTGCCGTAGGCGACGATCGAGCCGGTGAACGTCACGGCGCCGATGAACACCCCGACGCCGACCTCGACGGAGTGGATGCCGAGCAGCTCGGGCGCGACGGTGGTCTGCGCCGGCCCCTCCGACTCGACCTCCAGGTAGCCGTTCCACCCCACGAGGACGGCGGCGAGCCCGACGAAGCTGTGCAGCAGCGCGATGAGCTCGGGCATGCCGGTCATCTCGACGACCCGGGCCCGCCAGAGCCCGATGCCGCCGCCGATCACCATGGCCACGGCCAGCAGCGCGACCGCGCCCGCTGTCAGCGAGCCGGCCGCGAGCACGACGGTCGCGACGAGGGCGACGGCCATGCCGGCGATGCCGTACGCGACGCCGGCACGGGCGGTCTCGTGCTTGGACAGCCCGGCGAGGCTCATGACGGTGAGCAGCGCCGCGACGATGTACGCCGCGGTCGCCATGCTCTCGGTGGCCTCGGCGCTCACTGGGCAGGCCCCTTCGTGAACATGGCCAGCATCCGGCGTGTCACCGCGAAGCCGCCGACGATGTTGATGCTGGCCAGCAGGACCGCGATCCCGGCGAGGACCGAGACGACCACGCCGTGCTGGCCGAACTGCAGCAGCGCCCCGACGATGACGACGCCGGAGATGGCGTTGGTGACCGACATCAGCGGCGTGTGCAGCGCGTGGTGCACCTTGCCGATGACGTAGTAGCCGATGACCACGGCGAGCACGAACACCGTGAGGTTGGTGGCGAGCTCGGCCGGCGCGAACGCCGTGGCCAGGAAGAGCAGGGCCAGCCCGACGGCGATGGCGGCGTAGCGCCGCGCCGGGGACGCCGGGCGCTTCGGCGCCACCACCGGCGTCGACGCCTCCGGCGCCACCGGCACGCTCGGGGCCGCCGACACGGGGATCGGCGGCGGCGGCCAGAGCACCTCGCCGTGGTGGGCGACGGTCATCGAGCGGATGACGACGTCGTCGAGGTCGAGCACCAGCTCCCCGTCCGCGCCGGGCACCAGCAGCTTGAGCAGGTTCACGAGGTTGGTGCCGTAGAGCTGCGAGGCCTGGGCCGGCAGGCGCGCGGCGAGGTCGGTGTCGCCGACGATCGTCACCCCATTGTCGGTGACGACGACCTCGTCGGCCACCGAACCCTCGACGTTGCCGCCCTGGCCGGCGGCCATGTCGACGACGACGCTGCCGGGCTTCATGCTCGCGACGTCGGCGGCCGTGAGCAGCCGCGGCGCGGGACGGCCGGGGATGAGCGCGGTGGTGACGACGACGTCGACCTGCGCCGCCTGCTCGCTGTAGATCTCCGCGGCGCGGGCGTCGTAGGCGGCCGAGGTGGCGCGGGCGTAGCCGTCGGCGCTCGCCTCCTGCTCCACCTCGACGGCCAGGAACTCCCCGCCCAGCGAGCGGACCTGCTCGGCGACCTCGGGTCGCGGGTCGGTGGCCCGCACGACCGCGCCGAGGCTCGAGGCGGCGCCGATCGCGGCCAGCCCGGCGACCCCGGCGCCGGCGACCAGCACCGTCGCGGGCGGCACCTTGCCCGCGGCGGTGACCTGGCCGGTGAAGAAGCGTCCGAACCGGTGCGCGGCCTCGACGACGGCGCGGTAGCCCGCGATGTTGGCCATCGAGCTGAGGACGTCCAGCGACTGCGCCCGGGAGATGCGGGGCACGGCGTCGGTGGCCAGGACCGTCAGGCCGCGGCGGGCGAGGTCGGCGAGCACGTCGGGGTGGCGGGCGGGCCCGACCATCGCGATGACCGTCGTGCCGGCGGCGAGGCGGTCGAGCTGCGCGGCCTCGGGCGTGCGCAGGGCGAGCAGGACGTCCGCGGACCAGGGGTCGCCGATCTCGGCGCCCGCCGCCGCGTAGGCGTCGTCGGTGAAGCTGGCGCGCTCGCCCGCGCCGGGCTCGACGACGACCGTCGCCCCCAGGTTCGTCAAGCCCACCACCGTCGCCGGGGTCGCGGCCACGCGGGTCTCGCGCTCCCCCGCCTCGCGGGGCACACCGATGCGCACCGTCGCGCTCCTCCCACCACGTCTACCCGGACGAGATTAGTCCGCGCAGGTGAGGAGGCCTGGGTCAGGTGTCCCACATCGAGACAACGTGTCGCCGCCGACACCGCCGACCCGACCGTCGGTGTCAGCCGGAATCACCGCGCGGCGGCGGGGCGTTGCACCGGACATGGCTGATCTCGCGCTCTCGGTCCTGGACCTCTCGCCGGTCCCGTCCGGCTCGCCGACGTCGGCGGCCCTCCACGAGACCGTCGAGCTGGCCCGCACCGTCGAGCGTGCGGGCTACCGGCGCATGTGGCTCGCCGAGCACCACGGCATCCCGAGCGTCGCGAGCTCCAGCCCCGAGGTCCTCATCGGTGCCGCCGCCGGCGCCACGAGCACGCTGCGCGTGGGCTCCGGCGGGATCATGCTGCCCAACCACTCGCCGCTGAAGGTCGCCGAGACCTTCCGGGCGCTCGCGGGCCTCTACCCCGACCGCATCGACCTCGGCATCGGCCGCGCCCCGGGCACCGACCCGCGCACCGCGATCGCCCTGCGCCGCAGCCGGGAGGCCCTCACCGCCGACGACTTCCCCGAGCAGTTCTCCGAGCTGCGCGGCTACGTCGACGGCTTCCCCGCCGAGCACCCCTTCGCCGGCATCGTCGCCGTCCCCGACGACGTGCCGCTGCCGCCGGTGTGGATCCTCGCCTCGAGCTACTACGGCGGGCAGGCCGCGGCCGTGTTCGGTACCGGGTTCGCCTACGCCGGGCACTTCGGCGGCGCCGACCCCGGCGAGGCCACACGGATCTACCGCCAGCAGTTCCGCCCGAGCCACGCCGCCGGCGCGCAGGACCCGCACGTCGTCCTCGCCGCGGCCGTCATGTGCAGCGAGGACGAGGAGCGCGCCCGCGCGATGGGCCGCGCCCACGCCCTGTCGATGGCGCGGCTGCGCACCGGCAACCCCGGCCCGCTACCCAGCCCGGAGGAGGCCCTCGCGCACGACTGGTCCCCGGCCGAGCTGCAGGTCGAGCGCTCGATGGCGTCGAAGATCACCGCCGGCACCCCGCAGCAGGTGCGCGACGACCTCGAGCGCCGCGCCCGCGAGGCGGACGCCGACGAGATCATGATCGTGACGCCGATCCACGACCCCGCCGAGCGGCGCCGCTCCTACGAGCTGATCGCGCAGGAGTTCGGTCTCGCCGCGCCGGGCGTGACCGGGGCCGCGCCGTCGCTCGCCCAGGTGTAGCGCTCGCGTAACCGGTGGGAAACGCTCCGCACGGAGCGTGGGGCCCATGCCCGGGCCCCGTCTGCCGATCACCACGTCGGCCCCCGAGCAGGGCGTCGCGACGCACTGTCCCTACTGCTCACTGCAGTGCGCCATGACGCTGACCCCGCGCGAGCACGACACGGGGACGGTGCTCGAGGTGGCCGGCGCGCCGTTCCCGACCAACCGCGGGGGGCTCTGCGAGAAGGGCCTGTCGGCGGCCGAGCTGCTGACCCACCCGGACCGGCTGACGACGCCGCTGGTGCGTGACGCGCGCGACGAACCGTTCCGGGCCGCGAGCTGGGACGAGGCGCTGCAGCGGATCGCCGACGGGCTGACCGTCGCCCAGGAGCGCTACGGCCGCGACGCCGCCGGGCTCTTCGGCGGCGGCGGCATGACGAACGAGAAGGCCTACCAGGCGGGCAAGTTCGTCCGCGTGGCGCTGCGCAGCGCGTCGATCGACTACAACGGCCGCTTCTGCATGTCCTCGGCCGCCGCGGCGGCGACGAAGGCGTTCGGCCTCGACCGTGGGATGCCGTTCCCGCTGGCGGACATCGCGCGTGCCGACACCGTCCTGCTCGTCGGCTCGAACCCCGCCGACGTCATGCCCCCGGCGATGCGCTGGTTCTCCGCCGGGCGCGAGCGCGGCGCGCAGCACCTCGTCGTGGACCCCCGCTACACCGCGACGGCGGCCGCGGCCGACGTCCACCTCCAGCCCGTGCCGGGGACCGACCTGGCGCTGGCCAACGGCCTGCTGCACCTCGCGGTCAAGCACCGGCTCATCGACACGGCCTACATCGCCGAGCGCACCACGGGCTGGCCCGCGGTCCGGCGGGCGCTGCGCCAGTACTGGCCCGACCGCGTCGAGCGGATCACCGGCGTGCCGGTGCGCGTCATGGAGCGCGCGGTGCGGCTGCTCGCCGGGTCGCGGGCGACGATGATCCTCTCCGGCCGCGGCGCCGAGCAGCACGCCAAGGGCTCGGACACCGCGCTGGCGTGGATCAACCTCGCCCTCGCGCTCGGCCTGCCCGGCCGCCCCTACTCGGGGTGGGCGACGATGACCGGGCAGGGCAACGGGCAGGGCGGCCGCGAGCACGGCCAGAAGGCCGACCAGCTGCCCGGCTACCGGATGCTCGCCGACCCCGCGGCGCGCGAGCACGTGGCCGGCGTCTGGGGCGTCGACCCCGACGAGCTCCCGCAGCCCGGCGTCTCGGCCTACGAGATGCTCGACCGCCTCGGCACCGACGGCGGCGTGCGCGCGCTGGTGGTGATGGCGTCGAACGTCGCGGTGTCGGCGCCGAACACGGCCCACGTCCGCGAGCGGCTGCGGTCGCTGGACTTCCTCGCGGTCTCCGACATCTTCCTGTCCGAGACCGCCGAGCTCGCCGACGTCGTCCTGCCCAGCACTCAGTGGGCCGAGGAAGACGGAACGATGACCAACGTCGAGGGCCGCGTGCTGCGCCGCCGCCGCGCCGTCGACGCCCCCGACGGCGTGCGCAGCGACCTGGCCGTCCTCGCCGGCCTCGCGGCCCGGCTCGGGCGGGGCGACCTCTTCGCCGACGACCCGCGCACGGTCTTCGCCGAGCTGCGCCGGGCCAGCGCCGGAGGTAAGGCCGACTACGCGGGCATCACCTGGGAGCGCATCGAGGCCGAGCGCGGGGTGTTCTGGCCGTGCCCCTCGGAGGACCACCCGGGCACCCCCCGGCTGTTCAGAGAAGGACGGGGAGACGGAGCGGAGCGGAGCTCGACCCAGGGATACTTCCCGACGCCCGACGGCCGGGCCCGGTTCCACGTCGTGCACCACCGCGACGCGGCCGAGATGCCCGACGACGCGTACCCGTACCGGCTGACCACCGGCCGCAGCCGGGCGCACTACCAGTCGGGCACGCAGACCCGCCGCACCAAGGCCCTGCTCGACGCGGAGCCCGGGCCGTCGGTGGAGATCCATCCGGACCTGGCCGCGCGCCTGGGCGTCGACGAGGGCGGCGACCTGCTGCTGCGGACCCGCCGTGGCGAGGCGCGGATGCGGGTGCGGCTGAGCCGGGCGATCCGGCCGGACACCGTCTTCGCCCCGTTCCACTGGTCGGGCGACGCGACGATCAACGACCTGACCAACCCCGCTCTGGACCCGGTGTCGCGGATGCCGGAGTTCAAGACCTGCGCGGTCGAGCTCACGGCTGCCCCCATCCCCCGAGAGGACGCCGACGGATGATCACCACACCCAGGTTCCTGCAGGGCGTGTTCGGGTTCGAGGGACGCGGGCTGGACAAGCCCGCTCCGCTCGACCCGACGCTGACGTACACGGTGCCGGAGGGCACCACCGGCCAGGTGCTCTACCTGCGCGGGGGCAACTCCTCGGACGAGCTGATCACGCTGGTACTGGTGGTCGACGGCGCGCCGTCGCGCTGGCTGCCGATCGGCGCCAAGGGCGACATGCACGTCTCGCTGCGCGTCGTCGAGGACCTCCTCGCCGGCACGACGGTCGAGGTCCACCTGGCCGCGCCCGAGGGCACGAGCGGCACCGCCGTCGTCGACTGCGGTCTGGTGGAGGTCTGACGGTGACCCAGACCGCAGAGCGTCCGGACCTGGAGCAGTCCGGCTCGACCAAGCGCCGCCTCGTCGTCGTCGGCAACGGCATGTCCGGCGCTCGGGCGATCGAGGAGATCCTCGCCCGTGGCGGCGGCGAGCAGTTCTCGATCACCGTCTTCGGCGACGAGCCCTACGGCAACTACAACCGCATCCTCCTGTCCGAGGTGCTGGCCAACCCGGTCGGCGAGACCGTGGACGACGACGAGGGCGAGCTCTTCCTCAATCCCCGGGCCTGGTACGACGAGAACGGCATCGACCTGCACGCCGGCGTGCGCATCGTGCGCATCGACCGGCACGCCCGGGTCGTCCTCGGCGACGACGGCTCGGTGACGCCGTACGACGTGCTCGTCCTCGCCACCGGCAGCCGCTCGTTCTTCCCGCCCATGGAGGGCATGTGGAAGACCGACACCGAGCTGACGCCGGGTGTCTTCGGCTTCCGCAGTCTCGACGACGCGCAGGCGATGCTGAAGTACGTCCGCGGGAAGTCGAGCGCTGTCGTGATCGGCGGCGGGCTGCTGGGGCTCGAGGCCGCGGCCGGGCTGCAGGCGCACGGGCTCGCGGTGCACGTCGTGCACCCCACCGAGGTGCTGATGAACCAGCAGCTC
Organism: Actinomycetospora chlora; assembly: GCF_039542135.1. Classification (NCBI taxonomy): domain Bacteria; kingdom Bacillati; phylum Actinomycetota; class Actinomycetes; order Pseudonocardiales; family Pseudonocardiaceae; genus Actinomycetospora; species Actinomycetospora chlora. The sequence continues at coordinate 126,210 of NZ_BAABHO010000010.1, read as the reverse complement.
GAGGCCGAGGCCTCCAAGGTGCTGCGCAGCAAGCTCGAGGACATGGGCATGCACATGCACCTCGGGGTGAAGACGTCGGAGATCCTGACAGAGAGTGGCAGGGTCTCGGGGGTCCGCTTCACCGACGGCTCGACGCTGGACTGCGACACCGTCGTGGTCACCGCCGGCATCCGGCCCAACATCGGGCTGGCGATGGTGTCGGGCCTCGAGACCCAGCGGGCGATCGTCGTCGACGACAGGATGCGCTCGGTCGACGACGACGCGATCTTCGTGGTCGGCGAGTGCGCCCAGCACCGCGGCGAGGTCTACGGCGTCGTCGGTCCGCTCTGGGAGCAGGCCGGCGTGCTCGCCGACGTCGTCACCGGTGCGAACCCGGACGCCGAGTACCACGGGTCGCGGCTGGCGACGAAGCTCAAGGTCGCGGGCGTGGACGTCGCGCAGATGGGCGTCAAGACCCCGGAGCGCAGCTCGGACGAGTTCGTGCAGTTCTCCGAGACCGGCCGCGGCGTGTACCAGACCGTCGTCATCCGGGACGGCACGCTGATCGGCGCGACGCTCGTCGGGGACATCAGCAAGGCGGCCGCGCTGACGCAGGCGTTCGACAGCCGCTCGGCCCTGCCCGAGGAACGGGTCAAGCTCCTGTTCGACCTCGGCTCCGCGGGCGACGACACGAGCGCCGCCGACCTGCCCGACGACACCCAGATCTGCAACTGCAACGGCGTCTCCAAGGGCGACCTCGTCGCGTGCGTGCACGACGGCGCCGAGACGGTGTCGGCGTGCATGGCTGCGACCCGCGCCGGCAAGGGCTGCGGGTCGTGCAAGGGGCTCGTCAAGGAGGTCGTCGAGGCCGCGCTGGGCGGCGAAGGCGCCGAGGACCCGGCCGACTCCTACTACGTGCCCGGCATCCCGCTGGACAAGCCGACGTTGATGGCCGAGATCCGGGCGCGGGGCCTGACGAGCGTGTCGTCGGTGTTCGCCGAGCTCGCCCCGGACGGCACGGAGCACGTCGGCTCGAAGATGGGGCTCACGGCGCTGTTGCGCATGATGTGGCCGGACGACTTCGTCGACGAGCGCGACGGCCGGTTCATCAACGACCGCGTGCACGCCAACATCCAGCGCGACGGCACGTTCTCGGTCGTCCCGCGGATGTCCGGTGGGGTGACGTCGCCGGAGCAGCTGCGCCGCATCGCCGACGTCGCCGAGAAGCACGACATCCCGATGGTCAAGCTGACCGGCGGCCAGCGGATCGACCTGCTGGGCGTGCCGAAGGAGAAGCTCCAGGAGGTGTGGGCCGACCTCGACATGCCGTCGGGATGGGCCTACGGCAAGAGCTTCCGCACCGTGAAGACGTGCGTCGGCACCGACTTCTGCCGCTTCGGTCTGGGCGACTCGACGCAGCTCGGCATCGACATCGAGGAGCGCTGCAAGGGCATCGAGGGCCCGGCGAAGATGAAGCTCGCCGTGTCCGGCTGCCCGCGCAACTGCGCCGAGTCGATGGTCAAGGACGTCGGTCTGGTGGCGGTCGGAGGCCAGGAGGACGGTAGGCACTGCCAGTGGCAGATCTACGTCGGTGGTGCGGCCGGGGCGACGATCCGGAAGGGCGACGTCCTGGCGACCGTCGACTCCCACGAGGAGGCCATGACGATCACCGGGCGGTTCCTGCAGTACTACCGCGAGAACGCGAACTGGCTGGAGCGCACGTACGACTTCGTGCCGCGGATGGGCCTGGACCACCTGATCGGCGTGATCGTCGACGACACCGAGGGCATCGCCGCCGAGCTCGACGCCCGGATGCAGGAGGCGGTCGACCGTTACGTCGACCCGTGGGCGGCCGACCAGACCGAGAGCACGCCGGGGCAGTTCCACGACGCGCTGCCGCTGGTGCCGCTGCCCCAGGTGCCGGTCAGGTGAGCGGCGTGGAGGCCCGGCTCGGGCCGGTCGACCAGGTGCCCCTCGGCGAGGGGCGGGCGTTCCTCGTCGGCGACGAGCCGGTGGCCGTGTTCCGCCCGCGCGGCGGCGGGCTGTACGCGCTGCGGGCGATCTGCCCGCACCGCGGCGGCCCGCTCGCCGACGGTCTCACCGACGACGAGGTCGTGATGTGCCCGCTGCACAACCACCAGTTCTCGCTGGCCGACGGCTCCTGCGGGACGGGTGCCGACGGCGTCGCCGCGTACACCGCGAGCGAGGAGGACGGCGAACTGGTCGTGCGCCTGGGCTGACGCCAGGATGGCGCCCGTGCCGAGCACCGAGCGCTTCCTCGACGAGATCGTCCTGCACACGACGGCGTTCGCGAACGCGGTGCACGCGGCCGGGCAGGAGGCGCGGGTGCCGTCGTGCCCGGAGTGGTCGGTGCGCGACCTCGCCGACCACCTCGGCGGCGTCCACCGCTGGTGCGCCAGCACCGTCTCCCGGCCGGGCGAGAAGCTGGTCCGGCGGGGACCGACGGAGCCGCCGATGCCCGCGGGCGACGACGACATGTCGACGTGGCTGCTCGAGGGCGCGGCGGCCGTGACCCAGGCGATCCGGGCCGTCGACGAGGACACCCTCGTGGGCGGCTTCGGGCGGCTCGTGCCGGTGTCGTTCTGGGCCCGTCGCCAGTGCCACGAGACGCTGGTGCACCGCGCGGACGCGGAGATCGCGGCCGGCCAGGACCCGCTCCCCGACGTCGACCCGGTCATCGCCGTCGATGCGATCGACGAGCACCTCGAGATGGTCGTACGGGGCGCGTCGCGACGCCCCGGGCTGCAGGGCGACGGCGCGACGCTGCACCTGCACGCGACCGACGAGGGCCTGCGGGACGGGGCCGGCGAGTGGGTCGTGACGCTGGGCGCCGACGGCCCCGTGGTCGAGCACGCGCACCGCAAGAGCGACACGGCCGTCCGCGGCCCGGCCCGCGCCCTGCTCAGCGTGCTCACCGGCCGCGAAGGCCCCGAGGACGCCGGTGTCGACGTCCTCGGGGCCGCGGACCTGCTCACGCGCTGGCGCGAGCACGGTGCCGTCTGACTAGCGGGTCTTCGTCCAGGTCTGGCAGCCGGTGGTCTCGAACGCGGCGTCACCGGAGCGGATCGTCACCGTCGAGGGCCCCGTGGGGACGCCGTTGGCGATGATCCCGTCGAGCTCGCCGCTCGTGTTGCGCAGGCGGGACCAATAGCACATCCCCATGCCGCCGTCGGCCGGTCCGGCGGTGCGGTACGTGCCCGGCTCGATGTCCTCGCCGACGACGTGGGTGCCGTCGCCGAAGCTCGTCGCCGGCCCGGAGGGCGGCGTGACCTGCGCCGGGGCGGCGGCGCTCGGTGCCGCGGACGCGGCGGCGGGGGTCGGCGCGGCGGGCGTCGGCGTCGACGGCGTCGTCGGGCTCGTGGACACGATGATGACGAGGAGCAGCAGGAGCCCGCCGACGATCCAGGGCCACCGGCGCCGGCGACGCGGAGCGGCCGGAGCGACCGGGCCCATCGGCGCGACCGGGGCGGCCGCCGCGATCGCGGCCCGCGGGATCGGCATCGTCGGCGCGTCCACCTCAGGCGCGGCGGCCCGGCGGTGGGCGACCCGCGGAGCGACGGGGACCGGCCCCGACGGGTGCGGCTCGCGCCCGAAGCCCTGGGCTCCGGCGGGAGCATGGTGGCGCGGCGGCTGGACAGTGGTCATGGTGGCGATCCCCCGACGAGATGCATGGTGTCCGCCGTGCGGCGGACCTGCCGCTCATGTCGTCGGGGCTCGCCGACCGTTAGCACCCGTCACCGGAACGAGTGACGGCGTCCGCGCGCGCCCGATCTGCGGATTACTGGCTGGTATCGCTCGCTGAGCGAGCGATACCAGCCAGTAACCGCCGAACAGCCGGGGTCCTAGAGCGTCAGCACCAGCTTCCCGAACGTCGAGCCCTTCTCCAGCTCGCGGTGCGCCGCCGCCGCGTCCTCCAGCGGGAACGTGCCGGCGATGCGGACGGTGAGCACGTCCTCGTCGATCAGCCGCGCGAGGCCGGTCAGGGCGACCCCGTCGGGCTCGACGAGGAAGTCGGTCACCCGCTTGCCCTCGGACCGCGCCTGCTCGGTGAGGCCCTCCGGCACACCCGACGGCACGCACACCAGCAGGCCGCCGGGACGCATGACCGCGAGCGAGGACGGCCCGTTGACCTCGGTGAGGTCGACGGCGACGTCGATGTCGCGGGTGGCCTGCGCGATCTCCTCCGCGTGGTGGTCGATGGCGTCGTCGAGGCCGAGGGCCACGAGGTCGGCGTGCTTGCCCCCCGAGGCGGTGCCGACGACGTGGGCGCCGCGGGTCTTGGCGATCTGCACCGCGAGGTGCCCGACGCCCCCGCCCGCGGCGTGGATCAGCACGCGCTGGTCGCGCTGGACGTCGGCGGTGTCGACGAGGATCTGCCAGGCCGTGAGACCGGCCAGCGGCGTGGCCGCGGCGGTGACGTCGTCGACGGCGTCGGGGATGTGCGCGAAGTGCCGCGACGGCGCGGTGACGTATTCGGCGTACGCCCCGGCCTGCCGCGGGAACCACGGCATGCCGAACACCCGGTCGCCGACGGCGAACCGCGTCACGCCCATGCCGACGGCGTCGACGACCCCGGCGACGTCCCAGCCGACGGTGAACGGCGGGGAGGTCATGTCGTCCCCTAGCCCGGCTCCGCCCGCGCGGACCTTGGTGTCCACGGGGTTGACGCCGGCGGCGGTCACCCGCACCCGGATCTCGGTCGGGATCGGCTCGGGGACCGGCACCTCCTCGAGGTGCAGGACCTCGGGGCCGCCAGCGGTGTCCTGGGTGATCCTGCGCATGGTCGAGGGCATGGTCGAGACGTGCCCCGCGACCCCGGAAGGCACACCCCGAGCAGGCCGAAAGTGGCTCGGACCCCCTCGGTAAACTGGGTGCCATGGTGCAGTCCGACCCCGGCACTCGTGTGCCCGAGAAGCCGACCCTCGACGGCCTCGAGGACCGGTGGGCGCGTGTATGGGCCGACGAGGGCACCTACGCGTTCGACCGCTCGGCCACGCGCGAGCAGGTGTTCTCGATCGACACGCCGCCGCCGACGGTCTCGGGGTCGCTGCACGTCGGGCACGTGTTCAGCTACACGCACACCGACATCGTCGCCCGCTACCACCGCATGTGCGGCGAGCACGTCTTCTACCCCATGGGGTGGGACGACAACGGCCTGCCCACCGAGCGCCGGGTCCAGAACTACTACGGCGTGCGCTGCGAGCCGAGCCTGCCCTACGACCCGGACTTCACCCCGCCCGAGAAGCCGGGCAAGCAGCACATCGCCATCTCGCGCCGGAACTTCGTGGAGCTCTGCGAGACGCTCACGGCCGAGGACGAGAAGGCGTTCGAGGCGCTGTGGCGGCGCAACGGCCTGTCGGTCGACTGGTCGCACGGCTACCAGACCATCGACGCCCGGGCCCGGGCGATCAGCCAGCGCGCCTTCCTGCGCAACGTCGAGCGCGGCCAGGCCTACGTCTCGATGGCCCCGACGCTGTGGGACGTCACGTTCCGCACCGCCGTCGCGCAGGCCGAGCTCGAGGACCGCGAGCACACCGGCGCCTGGCACCGGATCGCCTACCACGGCGCCGACCAGGACGTCTTCATCGAGACCACGCGCCCCGAGCTCATCCCGGCGTGCGTCGCGCTCGTCGCGCACCCGGACGACGAGCGTTACCGGCCGCTGTTCGGCACCACGGTGCGCTCGCCGCTGTTCGGCGTCGAGGTCCCGGTGCTGTCGCACCCGGCGGCGGAGATGGACCGCGGCGCCGGCATCGCCATGTGCTGCACGTTCGGCGACCTCACCGACGTCCAGTGGTGGCGCGAGCTCGACCTGCCCAACCGCACGGTGATCAATCGCGACGGCCGGCTCCTGCGCGAGACGCCCGACTGGATCACCGACGAGAAGGGCCGCGAGCGCTATGCGGAGCTGGCCGGCGCGACGGTGCACACCGCCAAGGAGCGGATCGTCGCGATGCTGCAGGAGACCGGTGAGCTCGTCGGCGACGTGCGGCCGGTGACGCGTCCGGTCAAGTTCTTCGAGAAGGGCGACAAGCCGCTCGAGATCGTCTCCAGCCGCCAGTGGTACATCCGCAACGGCGGGCGCGACGCGTCCGTCCGCGACGAGATGATCGCCCGCGGCCAGGAGTTGCAGTGGCACCCCGCCTACATGCGGCACCGCTACGAGGACTGGGTGCGCGGTCTCAACGGCGACTGGCTGGTCAGCCGCCAGCGGTTCTTCGGCGTCCCGGTCCCGGTCTGGTACCGGCTCGACGGCGACGGCGAGATCGTCGCCGACGAGGTCCTCGTCCCCGAGGACACGGCGCTGCCCGTCGACCCGTCGACCGACGTGCCGCCCGGCTTCGCCGCCGAGCAGCGCGACACCCCCGGCGGGTTCACCGGCGACCCCGACATCCTCGACACCTGGGCGACGTCGTCGCTCACCCCGCAGATCGCGGGGCTGTGGAGCATCGACGACGACCTGTTCTCGCGGGTCTTCCCGATGGATCTCCGCCCCCAGGCGCACGACATCATCCGGACCTGGCTGTTCTCGACGGTGCTGCGCAGCCACCTCGAGCACGACAGCCTGCCGTGGGCGCACACCGCGCTGTCCGGGTGGATCCTCGACCCGGACCGCAAGAAGATGTCGAAGTCCAAGGGCAACGTCGTGACGCCGATGGACCTGCTCGACGAGTTCGGCTCCGACGCCGTGCGCTACTGGGCGGCCAGCGGACGCCCCGGCGTCGACACGGCCTTCGACCGCGGACAGATGAAGGTCGGCCGGCGGCTGGCGATGAAGCTGCTCAACGCGTCGAAGTTCATCCTCGGCGTCGGGGTCCCGGCCGGGGAACCGGACCTCGCCGCGGTCTCGACGCCGCTGGACCGCGCGCTGCTCGCGCGGCTGACCGAGGTCGTGCAGAAGGCGACGGCGGCCCTCGACGGCTACGACTACGCGGTCGCGCTCGAGGTCACCGAGCAGTTCTTCTGGTTCTTCTGCGACGACTACCTCGAGCTCGTCAAGTCGCGCGCCTACGGGGAGCTCGACGAGGCCGGCCGCGACTCGGCTCGCGCCACGCTCGCGGCCGCGCTGCGGGTGCTGCAGCGGCTGTTCGCCCCGGTGCTGCCGTTCGTCGCCGAGGAGGTCTGGTCGTGGTGGCAGGAGGGCTCGGTGCACCGGGCGCCCTGGCCGGACATCCACGAGCTGGCCACCTCGGCCGAGGTCGACCCGCAGGTGCTGTCGGTCGCCTCGGACGTCATCGGCGGCATCCGCCGGGCCAAGTCGGAGCAGAAGCTCTCGATCCGCACCGAGGTCGAGAGCCTGTCGGTGCAGGCGTCGTCGGCGGCGCTCGAGGCGCTGCGCGAGGCCCTCGGCGACGTGCGCGCCGCGGGTCGGGTGCGCGACGTCGAGCTGGTCGTCTCCGCGGACGGCGAGCTCGTCACCACGGTCGGCGGACCGACGGGCTGACCCGCTCGTGGACGATCTCCTGGCGTGGGTCGACGACCCGGACGCCGGCTGGAGCGTCGGCACGTACGGCGCGCTCGCGGAGTTCCTGCGGGACCCCGACGAGCCCGCCGACGTGCACCACGCCCCCGGCCGCGCCACCGTCGTCACCGACCGCGGCGGCATCGACGTACACCTGACCGACGACGTCGTGCCCGTGGCGTGGGAGCGGCGGGCCGGGGACGCGTGGAGCCAGGCCCTCGCGCTGTGCGTCGTGCCCACCGGCGGGCGGTCGGTGATCACCGAGCTCGGGCCCGACGCCACGGCGCTGCGTGCGCCGGACCGGGACGCCGTCCTCGTCGACCTCGGGGTCGGCGCGCCGAACCTCGAGGCGTGCGTCCGCACCCGGGATCCGGCGCTGCTGGCGGCCTTGCGCGCGGTCGAGGGGCGCCCGCTCGCCGAGGCCGGGTCCGTGGCGTCCGCGCTCGTCGACGCCGGCCCGCACCGCGTCTTCCGGACGTCGGTGGCGCGGCTGGAGGTCTACACGCCGATCCCCCCGCCGACGGGCGCGAGCCCGGACGGGCCCCACACCCACCTGCTGCCGCGGCTGCTGGCGCACGGCCGGACGCACGCCGCGACCGACCCGATCCCTCCGGGTCGCGTCCCCGCGGCCACCGTCCACCTGCCGCACCCGACGCGGGCCGTCGACGGCCGGCGCATCCCGCCGCGCCCCGAGCGGCACCGCCGGGCGCAGGAGGTGCTGGCGCGCTACGGCGACCCGGCGGCCGCGTCGGCCAGGGCGGCGGTGGCCGAGGCGCTGGCAACCTCGGCGGTACCGCCGGACTGGACACTCACCCGGACATTCCGGACGACGACGGAGCTGGCGTTGCGTCAGTGCGAGGAGCTGGAGCCCGACCATCCCCATCTGCCGGGATGGCGGCGTGCGCTCCCGAGGGAGCGGGACGGCGGCGGCGCGGGCGAACCCCTCACCCACGACCCGGCGCAGTGACGCCGGGCGGGAACCGTCGCCGGGGTGTCAGTCCTGGAGCTCGGACTGCGGCGTGATGGCGAAGCGGAACTCGTCGCCGTCGCCACGCTCGGCGTCCGGCACCCGCTCGACGTCGAGCACCTTGTCGTCGAGCGCGGACGCCGCCTGCGGCTCGAGGAAGATGACGGCGCCGCCACCCTCGAGCACGGTGTCGTCCGCCGCGGGCGTCGGGGCCACGGAGAGCTCGAGACCCTCCTCGGCCATGTTGGGGGTCGCCGCGATGCGCAGACCCGACCCCTCGGGCATCTCGTTGGACTCGAGGATGGTCGAGATCGCCTCGGCCGCCGTCTCCGTCAGTGCCAGCATGCCTCGTTACCATACGGGTCACGGAAAGGTCACGCACGTGGATGCGCGTGCCGTCACCTCACTGAATCCGCAGCTCAGCTCGTGACCGCAGCCCGAACACGGAGGGGAACGACACGATGGCCCTCCCGGTGAGCCCCGACCCCACCGATCGGCGTGCTGCGGTGGTCCGAATGCTCTCCGCGTCACCGGATGGGCTGAGCGACGCCGCGCTGGCCCGCGAGCTCGGCGGGGACGTGCGCACCCAGACCGTCAACCAACTCTGCCGGCGCATGGCCGCCGAGGGCGAGCTCGAGCGCGTCGGCACCCGCCCGATCCTCAACCGGCTGCCGGCGCCGCCGCCGCCGAAGGCGCGCAAGCCCCGGAAGCCGCGCGTGGCGACGCCGGAGCCGCCGGAGCCGCCGGTCACGACGCCGAAGCGCGTGCGAGCAGCCCGGCCGGATCAGGACCCGACGGGCAACGGCACCGCACCCGCGACGCCGAAGCGCGGGCCGCGGCGGAAGGTCGCGGCCGAGCCGAGCGTTGCGGAGCCGGTGGTCGCGGAGCCGGTGGTCGCGCCGGTGGCCGTCGAGGACCCTCCGGTCCCCGAGGCGTCGTCGGCGGAGGATCCGGCTCCGGCCGCCGAACCGACCGCGAACGGTACGGCTCCCGAGGCGCCGGAACCGCACGACGGCGCCGCGTCGCTCGGCCCGCCGGCCTACGACGCGCTGCAGGCGTGGTCGCGGGTGGTCAACGTGCAGGCGCTCGTGGCGGGGTGGCTGGTCCGGCGCGGAGCGACGCTGCGCTGGCTGTCGCTCGAGGACGGGCCGGCTCGCGACCTCGTCGCGTCGCTGGACGGGGACGACGTGCACGTCGAGGTCACCGGCTGGCCCACCGACGGCGCCCGGACGCACCCGACGACCATCGCCGGCGACTGGTTCTCCGCGGCCGAGCAGGCCGCCGCCGAGCGTCGGCGGGCCCACCCGCGGGCGCGGATCGTCATCGCCCTGCCCGACACCCGCCGCTACCGCACCCTCACCGAGCAGCGCGCGGCGTCGCTGGCGGGCGCGCGGGCCGAGGTGTGGTTCGTCGACCCGGCCGGAGCCGTGCACGCGAGGTGAGGGTGGCCTGCCGGTTCGCGGCGCCGGGCGCGGGGTAGCTCCCGCTCGCCACCACGCGAACGGAAGGTCCTCATGTCCGCCGACATCACCGAGATGATCCTCGACGACCACGACTGGTTCCGTCGCCAGTTCCTCAGGCTGGCCGACCTGCGCGACCAGCCCGAGGAGGCCGAGAAGGTGTGGAACGAGCTGGCGATCCAGCTCGAGATCCACGCGTCGGCCGAGGAGCAGCACTTCTACCCGTCCATGGCCCGCCGGGCCGACGACGAGGAGGCGTCGGCCACGGAGGACGCGGTCGGCGACCACGACGAGATCCGCGAGGGCACCGAGAAGGCCCGCAACGCGGAGGTCGGCAGCCAGGAGTGGTGGGACGCCATCGACGAGACCGACCAGTCGAACAACCACCACATGGCCGAGGAGGAGCGCGACGACCTCGCGCCGTTCCGCAAGGTCACCACGCTCCCGTTCCGCCAGGAGCTCGGGGCCAAGTTCGAGCAGTTCAAGGTGGAGCACGCCGGCGGCCGCGGGCTCTCGTTCGAGGAGAAGGACCCCCAGAAGTACGTCGAGGCCGTGACGTCGTGACCGGCTAGCGGCCGCCGTCGGCGGGTCGGTCGAGGCCGACCCCCACGACGGTCGACACCAGGTCGGCGCCGGGCGTCCCGGTCAGCGGGACACCGGCGAGGACCGTGCCCGCGCCCGCGAGGCTCACCACCAGGAGCGCCGAGAGCGCCGGCACGGCCCAGCGCGGCGCTCGGCTCGGCGCGGACCACGCCGCCTCCGCGGGCAGCGGGACGCCGTCGGTCGGTGTGGCGTCGGTGAGGTCGTCCACCTCGGGGGCGGGTTCGAGCGCGGGCCGCGGCAGGACCAGCGCCGCGGCGCCGGCGAGCGCGCTGGTGCCGGCCGCGGCGTGGAGCTCGGTGGCCCCGGTCGCCTCGGTGAGCTGCTCGACGACGGGGGTCACGACGTCCGCGACGACGATGGTCCCCGTGGCCGGACGGTCATCGCCCAGCGCGTCGTGGAGGGTGTCGCGCAGCGCGTGGTCGACGAGGCCCGTGAACTCGGCGCGGGTCAGGTAGACCTCCGCGTCGCCCGCCGTGACGATCAGCTCCTCGCCGTCGGTGGTGCACATCAGGCGCCGCGCCTCGCGCAGCTCGCGGCTGAGGTGCGCGGCGTCGCGGCGGCCGGCGGCGTCGGTACGGCGGCGCAGCGACCCGGCGAGATCGGGGTCGACGACCTCGAGCTTGGCGTAGACGACACCGGAGACGAGCGCGTCGAGGCGCTCGGTGAGGTCGATCGCGCCGCCGCAGCTGATCTCCACGCCGTCGTCGGCGGCGCGGATCGACCACGCGACGATCTGGTCGCGCCGGGCGTCGACCACGACCACCGGCGTCCCGGCGGCGAGGCCGGCGAGGTGCTCGCCGGTCCGCGCCACGACGTCGGGCAGCCAGGAGGGCTCGGGCAGGCCGGCCAGCTCGGCGGCCTCGGCGAGCTCGACGAACCGCCCGTGCTCGAGGTCGCCGGGCACCACGAGGACCAGGTGCTCCGGGTCGCTCCCCTCGGCGTCGATCACGGCCGTCAGCGCGTCGCCGAGCTCTGCGGCGCCGTCGTCGGCGAGGTCGGCCCCGACCGGTCGGTAGTCGTGCTCGTCGACGCGGACCGCGGCGAGTGAGCCCGGGATCGCCTCGAGCACCATGGTCCACCGGTCCACAGTTCCCCCTTCAGTGGTGCTGCTGTACTCCGAGCAGGTGGTCACGCCCTAGCCTGTTCGGTCCACAGTAGCGCTGTGTTAGCCACTCCCGGGATCTTCACCACATGGACGAGGCCGGGGTAGACCGTTCACCGATCCGTCGGTGACGGGTGGTGCCCAGGAGGGGCACGGGTCACCCGTCAGGAGTCGACGAAGGCCGGGGCGAGCCAGACCGAGCGCAGCCGGCCCTCCTCGAGCGTGAGCACCACGTTGGTGGCGACTTCGACGGGGCTCGCGCCGTCGTGCTCGGAGCCGGCGATACGGAGCCATCCGCTGCCCGGGTCCCACTCCGTTGTCCAGTCCCGCCGCCCGTCCGCCTCGATCGCGGTACCGGGCTCCAGGTCTGTCGGTCGGCTGACCCGCACGACACCCGGCACCGGCTCGGGCGGCTCCAGCAGACGTTCCCGCCACAGCGTGTGCGGGTGCAGCCCCCAGGCGAACAGCACCTCCTGGCGCGGCAGGCCGATCTCGATCTGGAGGTCGTCGAGGAGGATCGAGGTCCGACCGTCGGGGCAGCGCTCCACCAGAGCTTGGTCGTCCGCGGGGATGAACGTGAAGGAGTACTCGCTCCGCACGTAGCGCAGCTCGCCGAGGAGCTCTCCTCCCTGCCCGGTCGACAGTTCGAGAGGCGGGAGAGGGGAGGGGTTCAACGTCGAGGAGGGACGATCAGTGAACGAGCCGACGAGCGGTGCCTGTTCACGAGAAGGGAGTGGCGGAGGCGAGCAGGTCCTCCTCGAGCACGATCTCGGCGAGTAATGCGTCGGAAGCGCAGCCCACCTCAAGCCCGTGCGTCAGATATCGAACCGCAACGGGGAACTCGGAGAAGCGAAGCACCCAGTCACCCCCGCGCCATCCCGCTCGAAGCGCACCGGCGAGAGTGAGGGCTAGGTCTTCCCCGGCCGACCGGGTGCTGGCTGATGCAAGCTCGGCGACGTTCAAGGTAGGCAGCTTCCCGACGACTTCATCACCGGTCCTGACGCCAGGATCAGCGGCAGTCGGCGGAGTCAGGACGGTGATGCGTTGGATGTTTCCCTCATCACGAGCTGCGACGATCTCCACCCAGCCGTCGGAGTCACTCCCCCATGTCACGATCATCAGAGGGTGACTCGCTGGCTCGATGTCGACGGCAGCAGCGATGTAATCGTCGCGCTGCAAAGACACCAGATCCACCGACGCAACGTCCTGAGCGCGCAGTTCCACGAGACTTCCTCTACTTGTACAGCGCGTGCAAGAGGACTGGGAAGAGATCGGCTTGTCGCTGAGAGAGAATGAGTTCCCAGCCGCCGACCTGATTCAAGGCTCCTGGCGTCCAACCATCGTCGAGTAGCCGGCGGAGCGCAGAGTACATCGACTCGACCTGGACCTGCGTCGTCAAGGGACCGAAGTCGACCGCCCGCTCGGGGTCCATGTTCCTGATCCGGTCGTCGAAGTGCTTCGCGGCGTTGGGATGCACGTGGATCGTCCTACCGTCGACGTCCAGGTTGAAGATGCGTGGCAGAACCGTGGCTCGTGGTAGCGATGGTCCGAGAGGTTCGATACGGTTCCAGATGTCGGGGAGCCGCGGCTCGCAGCTCTGCAGCCCCAACGGATCGATCTCGGCCGTCGGGTTGGGGACGTACGCCCGGGGGTGGGGTGACGGCGCCAGGCCCAGGGGGTCGACGGACGCGTACTGGCCGGTCTCGGGGTCGTAGTACCGGTGCAGGTTGTAGGCCAGGCCCGTCTCGGGATCGTGGTGCTGGCCCGGGAACCGCAGGGGTGTCGACTCGCCCGTCCACACCGTCCGCCCCCACAGCGACGAGCGGGCCGAGCCGACGACCTCGCCGTCGGCGGAGACGAGCGAGGTCGGGGTGCCGACGACGTCGGTGACGATCGCGCGGAAGCGCTCGTCGACCTCCTCGTCGCAGAGCGTCACCGACGCGACGGGCCGGTGGGTCCCGGGGACGTGCTCCCACACCGTCGTCGACCCGGCGCCGTCGGCCAGGCGCGTCTCCTCCGCCAGCACCGTGCCGTCCCACGCCGCGAGGAAACGCTCGACCACGGCCCCGGCGGCGTCGAGCCGCTCACGCGCGATACGGCGGCCGAACACGTCGTAGCGGTAGCGCCAGCGGGCGCCGTCCGGGGTGGTGACGCCGACGAGGCGGTCGAGCGCGTCCCAGCGGAAGTGCCAGGTCAGGGATCGGGCGCCGAGGCGGCGGCGCTGCCGCAGCACCACGCGGCCGTCGGCGTCGTGCCGCACCACGAGCGACCCGGCGCGCCGGACGCGGGTGCCGTCGAGGACGTGCGGCTCGCCCGGCCCGGAGGCGGCGAGCGTGCCCGCGGCGTCGTACCGGTAGTGCTCGTCGCCCACCGAGAGGACGCGGCCGGTGGCGTCGAGGTCGTAGGTGCGGCCCGAGGCGTCGGCCAGGAGGCCGTCGGGCCGGTAGGCCCACGTCCGCCGCGACGTGGTGCCCGCCGGGGTCTCGAGACGGTCACCGACGAGCCGGTCCGACGGGTCCCACTCCTGCGCCAGCGACGCCGACCCCCACGCGCGGCGGGTCTCGCGCCCGGCCGCGTCGACGGTGAACGTCATCGACCCCGCGCCGAGGTCGAGGCCCGCGACGTGACCCGCCTCGTCGAACGACCACCGGCTCGACACCCCCGACGGCACGCGGCGCCCGACGACGCGCCCGCCGGCGTCCCGCTCGACCGCGACCGTGCGGCCGTCCACCGTCTCGGCGACCACGCGCCCCGCCGCGTCGCGGTCCAGCGCCAGCGAGCACGCGGACGACCACGCGCCCACCAGACGCCCCGTCGGGTCGTACGTGCGCCGCTCCGGCTCGCCGTCGACCCACCGCGTCGTCACCCGCCCGGCCGGGTCGTACTCCCAGCGCACCTCCTGGCCCGAGGCGTTCGTGCGGCGCACGACGCGGCCGAGGGCGTCCCGCTCGAGCGTGACGGTGCGGCCGTCGAGGTCGGTCTCGGCGACGAGGCGGCCGGCCGGGTCGTGGGTCGTGGTCCAGGTCCGGCCGACGGCGTCGCGGACGGCGACGACGCGGCGCAGCGGGTCGTGGGTCAGCTCGGTGCGGGCGCCGTCGGGCGCGACCACGGCAGTGACGACGTCGAAGGCGCCGTACTCGCGCCGCGTCACTGCACCGAGCGGGCTGCGCGCGGCGACCTCGTTGCCCTCGCCGTCGTGCTCCCACGACCACGTGGCGCCGTCCGGGCCCGTCCGGCCGGCCAGGAGCCCCTCGACGGTCCAGGCAAGGGACGTGCGCGCACCGAGGGGGTCCACCCGGGCCACCACACGCCCGAACCCGTCGCGCTCGACGCGGGTGACGGCCCCGGCGGGGTCGGTGACGGCCACCGGACGGCCCGCGGCGTCGTTCACGACGGCCGTGCGCGCCCCGAGCGGGTCGACCACGGCGACGACGTGCCCGCGCGCGTCGCGCTCCCACCGGGTGACCGCGCCGGTGGGATCGGTCGCCGCGACGACCCGGCCCGCCGCGTCCCGCTCCCACCGCGTGACCGCCCCACGGGCGTCGGTCCACGTGACCACGCGGCCGGCCGCGTCGCGCCCGACGGACTCGCGGGTGCCGTCGGGGTGCTCGACGCCGACGGTGAGGCCGGTGTCGTCGTGGGTCCAGCGGGTGGTGGCGCCGAGCGCGTCGGTGCGGGCGAGCAGGCGGTCACCGTCGGCCCACACCGAGCGGGTCACGGCGCCCAGCGGGTCGACGCTGCGCACGATCCGGCCGCGCGCGTCGTGCTCGAAGCGCTCGGTGTGTCCCAGCGCGTCGGTGGACTCGGTGACGCCGCGCCCGTACCGGAACGACCACGCCATCTCCCCGCCGTCGGCCGCGCCGTGGACGCAGCGGCCCCGCGCGTCGTAGGTCGAGCGGAAGGTGACCCCGTTGCGGTCGGTCCACGACGCCATCCGCCCGGCGGCGTCGTAGGTGAACCGCAGCGGGCGTCCCGACGAGTTGACGACCTCGGCGAGCTGCCCGTCGGCGTGGGCGAACGACACGACCGGGGACGAGTCCAGCCACAGGCCCGTGACCAGCCCGGACGGGTCGGTGGTGACCGCGACGTGGTGACCGCCGGAGTGCCGGACGGCGGTGGGACGGCCCTGGTCGTCGCGGTCGACGGCGACGTGGTCGCCACCGGGCACCGACCACCCGGTGACCGCGCCGCTCGCGACGAAGGTGCGCCGCAGCCCGGTGGCGGGGTCGGTGATCACCCAGCCCTCACCGTCGCGGGCGAGTGGCCATCGGGGGGCGTGGTCGGGCGCCGCGGGCAGCACGGCCTCCGCGCCGGCCGGCGCGGGGTAGACGACGACCACGGCGTCCTCGCGCACGAACCACACGGCGCCGGCGGCGAACTCGAGGCGCTGGTCGAGCGTCGAGGCCCAGCGCGGGCCGAAGGCGCGGCCGAGCTCCCAGCTCGAGACGTGGGTGCGGGTGAGCCGCAGCGGCAGGGGCGCGTCGATCGCGAGGTCGACCTGGCGCAGGATCTGCGCGCCGCTGACGACGTCGACGGGGTCGGCGCGGGTGGCCAGTCGTTCGAGCGACCGGTTCTCGCTGCGTCCCGCGGCCCGGGCGAGCCGCCCGAGCCGGCCCGCTGCGCCACCCCCTCCGGTGGCCGCGGTGAGGGCGGCGTTCGGGACCAGCTCGCCGAGGGCGCCCGCGGGGTCGCTGCCCCAGCCGGTGCCGACGGCGCCCTTGACCAGGTCGGTGGGGTGGGCGACCGCGCGGGCCAGCCCGGCCCCGGTCGAGGACAGGTTGGTGATCGCCTGCGCGGGGTGGGTCAGGTTGTAGGGGTCGAGCGGAGTGATCGTGCGGCCGAACTGGACGAGCCCCTCGAGGCCGCGCCCCACGCCCGCGGCGAGGCGGTCCTCCACGGTGCCGGCGACGCCGGCCGCGTCGGCGAGGCCCGCCCCGATCTGAGCGACGGTCGAGGGAGGCGCGCCCGCGAGCTCCCCGGCGCCGCGGACCTCGGCGGCGGCTCGCGCGGCGGCCTCGTCCCGTCCGCGGCGGGCGTCGGCCAGCAGCGTCTCGGCCCGGGCGAGGTCACCCGCCGCCGGATCGGTGAACGGCGCCATCGCCGGTGGCGTGCCGCCGGCCGCGATCGCCGCGTTGTGCGCCTCGACCCGGCCGTTGTACTCCGCACGGGCGGCCTCGGAGGCCGCGACCGCGCGGGCGTGCACGTCGACCGCCTCCCGCGCCCGGTCCTGCGCCGCGGCGACCGCGCTGCCGAAGTCGCCGAGGGCGCGCGACGCGCGGTCGAAGGCGGTGGCCGCGTCGCGCCAGCCGCGCGGCGTCTCGCCGAAGCGGGCGCGGAAGGCGTCGGCGGCGGCGCCGGTCCACTGCCGCAGGTCGATGCGCTCGAGGCCGTCGGCGGCGGCACCGAGGTGGTCGGCGAACCGGCGCAGCGTCCCGGCCCGGTCGGCGAGCGCGGCCGGGTCACCGCCGACGAGCTCGCGCGGGTCGGCCGTCGCCCCGAGCGCCGCCTCCATCAGCGGCTCACTCGACGATCTCCCCGAGGCCCGCGAGGTCGTCGCGGTCGGCGGCGAACGGGTCCTCGCCGTCCAGCGCGCGCCCGATGCGTCCCGGCGTCGACTGCTCCCACAGGTCCTGGCCGGTCTCCCGCCACTGCTCGCTCGCCGCCGCGCCGGCCTCCTGCCCCGACTCGGCGGAGAAGTCCGGGACCAGGCCGCGGCCGACGTCCTCCCACGACCCGTCCTGCGCCGCGTCGAGGTCGGCCGACGGGTCGCCGACGGCCAGCGTGGCGAGGCGGCGCAGCACGCCGGAGACCGAGGTGTCGACGCCGTCGTACTCGACGCCCGCGGCGTCCAGGGCCCCGGCGACCTCCTGCCCGCCCGCGACCAGCGCGCGGATGCCCCACGACCAGCGGTCGAGGAAGCCGTCGACCGACGCGGCGACCTCCGGGTGACCCGCCTCCTCCCCGTCGAGCGCGAGGAAGGACAGCCCGCGGCCGGACGCGGCGAGGTAGTCGTGGCCCACCTCGCCGAGGGTGTCGACGACCCCGCGGATGCCCTGCGCGGTGCGCGCGAGCATCGCCGGGTCGACGCCGAATCCGCCGCTCACGCCCCGGGATGCTGCCCGCGGGGCGGGCGCCGTGGGTGCCGTTCGTGCGTAGTTCCCCGCATCCGCCGAGCCGCGCTCGCCGTCAGGGTGTCGGGCGTGCCGGATATCCTCGCGGGACGCCGCAGCGGGTGGGGAGGTGCCGTGACCAGCGTCGACGGCGCCCGCCGGGGTGGGCCGGCCCGCGGCCACGCGCACCTCGTGCCGCTGTGGCGCGGCTTGGTGGTCTACCGGGTGGTCGCGCTGGTCGCGGCGATCGTCAACCTGGTGCGCTTCGGCGACGGGTGGGCACGCCCCACGCTGGGCGTGCTCGTCGTGGCGGCGATGGTCGTGTGGACGGCGATGTCGTCGCTGCGCTACCTGCACCGCGGCGACGCGCGCACGGCGGTCGTCGACCTCGTGGTCACGTCGCTGGCGACGGCGTCGACCCTGCTCGTGGAGACCCCGGCGCGGCTCGCCGAGGGCGGCCCGGTGATCACGACGGTGTGGTCGGCCGGCCCGGTGCTCGCCCTGGCGCTCGCGCTGGGCTGGCGCGGGGGGCTCGTGGGCGGCGTCGTGACCGTCGGCGTGCTGTTCGCCGTGCGCCGGGCCGTCGACGCCGACCTGGTGTTCGACACCCAGCTGCTGCTCGTCGCCGGGCTCGCCGTCGGGCTCGCGGCCGACACCATGCGGCGGTCGGGCGAGCGGCTGCGCGAGGCCACGGCCCGCGAGGCGGCCACCGCGGAGCGGGAGCGCCTGTCCCGCGACATCCACGACGGCGTGCTGCAGGTGCTCGCGCTCGTGCGCCGGCGCGGCGCCGAGCTGGACGGGGACGCGCCGGCCGTGGAGCTCGCCCGTCTCGCCGGCGAGCAGGAGGCGGCGCTGCGCCGCCTCATCACCTCCGCGCCCGTGCCCGGACCCGACGGCACCGTCGACCTCTCGTCCCGCCTGGCCGGGGCACTGCCGCCGCGGGCCTCGCTCGCCGTGCCGGCGGAGCCCGTGCTGCTGCCCGCGGCCGTCGTCGACGAGCTGGCCGCGGTGCTGCGCGAGGGCGCCGCGAACGCCGCCGCCCACGCGGGACCCGACGCGGGGCTGTGGGTCCTCGTCGAGGACGCGGCCGACGAGGTCACCGTGAGCCTGCGCGACGACGGCGTCGGCATCCCCGCCGGGCGGCTGGACGAGGCGGCCGCCGAGGGCCACCTCGGGGTCGCCGGGTCGATGCGCGGCCGCGTCGCGGACCTGGGCGGCACGATCACGCTGCACACGGGCGCCGGGCAGGGCACGGAGTGGGAGATCACGGTCCCGCGGAGGGGGAGCTGATGGTGCGCGTGATGGTCGTCGACGACCACCCGATCTGGCGCGAGAGCGTCGCGCGGGAGCTCGGCGAGCGCGGGGTCGACGTCGTCGCCACCGCCGCCGACGGTGCCGCCGCGGTGCGGATCGCGCCCGCGGTGCGGCCGGACGTCGTGCTCATGGACCTGCAGCTGCCCGAGCTCTCGGGCGCGGAGGCGACCGCGCGCGTCCGGGAGGCGCTGCCGGACACCCGGGTGCTGGTGCTCTCGGCGAGTGCCGAACAGGGCGACGTCATGGCCGCGGTGCGGGCCGGCGCCTCGGGCTACCTCGTGAAGTCGGCGGGGCTCGACGAGCTCGTCGACGCGATCACGCGCACGGCCTCCGGGCACGCCGTGTTCTCCCCCGGCCTGGCCGGCCTCGTGCTCGGCGAGTACCGCCGGCTCGAGAACGCCGGGCCCGACGAGCCCCGCCTGACGCCGCGCGAGACCGAGGTCCTGCGGCTGGTGGCCAAGGGCCTCACCGCCAGGGCGATCGCGGAGCGCCTCGTGCTCTCCCACCGGACCGTCGAGAACCACGTGCAGAACTCCCTGCGCAAGCTCCAGCTCACCAACCGCGTGGAGCTCACCCGGTACGCCATCGAGCGGGGGCTCGACGCCGACGACTGACGTGTCTCTCTTGACATGTCTGTATGGACAGGTGAGGCTGACGGTCGTGACGGAGCACGCGAACGCTGAGCAGACCAGTGACGAGCAGCAGGGCCACCCGGCCCGCACGATGCTCACCGCCCTGCTCTACGACGTCGGGGCGCCGCTGATCGCGTACTACGGGCTGCACCTGCTGGGCGCGTCGGACTGGGTCGCGCTGCTGGTGGCGACGCTCGCGGCGGGCCTGCGGCTGGTGTGGGTCGCGGTGCGCACCCGCGAGGTCACGTGGTTCGCCGCGGTGATGCTCGCGGTGTTCGGCCTCGGGCTCGCGCTGGCGTTCGTCGGCGGCGACCCGCGGTTCCTGCTGGTCAAGGACTCGTTCGGCACCGCACTGGTCGGCACCGTGTTCCTGGCCAGCCTGCGCTTCGGCAAGCCGCTGACGCTCTCGGCGTTCCAGACCTGGCAGCCGCGCCAGGCGCAGGAGATGGAGGAGTACTACCGGACGCTGCCACCGATCCGGCGCATGTTCCGGCGCAGCGCGATCGTCTGGGGCGTCGGGCTGCTGCTCGAGGCGGCCCTGCGCATCCCGCTGATCTACCTGCTGCCGATCGACGTCATGGTCGGCCTGTCGACGGGGATGATGGTCGCGGTGATCGTCGGGCTGTCGATCTGGAACGGCTGGTACGGCCAGCGCGCGGGCGCGAAGGCGAAGGCCTGGGCCGCGGAGCGGGCCGGGTCGGACGGCACGCGCGCCACGTCGTGACGGTCAGCGGACGGGCTCCCCGGCCGCCAGCCGCTCCAGCGACCACTGCGCCCAGCCCTGCACGGCCTCGTACTGGCGGATCCCGTACTCGCCGGCCAGCCGTCCGAACGGCAGCGGGTCGCCGGGGCGGTGCTCGGCGTCGTCGGCGTCCATGACCGCGCGCAGCGCGTCCCGCTCGCGGGCGCAGTGCTCGGCCATGCCCTCGAGCAGGGCGCGCGCGTCGTCGGGCTCGAGGGACTGCACGAGGAACATCCGCAGCACCGTCTCGTTGCGCACCGTCGCCTGCTCGGGCCAGTGCAGCATCCAGCGGCGGAGCTCGGTGCGACCGTCGTCGGTCAGCGTGTAGGTCTTGCGCCCGCGGGGCCCCGCCTCGTCCACGACGACCAGGCCGGCCTCGGTCATCTTGCCCAGCTCGGGGTAGATGCGGCTGTGCCCGGCCTGCCAGGCGTACTGCCCGATGCCACCCTCGAAGGCGCGCGTGAGGTCGTACCCGCTCGCCGGGCCGTGGGCGAGCAGGCCCAGCAGGGCGTGGCGCAGCGACATGGAGCCGGACGCTACCAGTCCGTATTGACATGTCCAGATTGACAGGTAAAGGTGGAGCGCATGACCAGCACGCCCACGTCGATCGGCCGTCGCCCCGAGCTGGGTGGGCGGTTCGCCCCGGTGCCCGACGAGATCGACGCCGTCGACCTGCCCGTCGAGGGCGCGCTGCCGCCCGAGCTCACCGGGCGCTACGTCCGCAACGGGCCGAACCGGCTGCCCGGGGAGGAACCCGGCCACCTGTTCACCGCGCACGGGATGCTGCACGGCGTGCGGCTGCGCGACGGTGGCGCGGAGTGGTACCGCAACCGCTGGGTCCGGACCCGCGCGCTGGAGGGCAGGCCGTTCCTCTCCGAGGCGGGCGTCGACCTCGCCGCCGTCCCGGCCAACACCCACGTCATCGAGCACGCCGGGCGCCTGTTCGCGCTGGTCGAGAACGGCCTGCCCTACGAGGTCGACCGCGACCTCGGCACCGTCGGGCCCTGCGACTTCGACGGTCGGCTGACCACGGCGATGACGGCGCACCCGAAGACCGACCCGGCGTCGGGCGACCTGCACTTCTTCGGGTACTCGCCGTTCCCGCCGTTCCTGACCTACCACCGGCTCTCGGCCGACGGCACCGACCTGCAGAGCCGCGAGGTGGCGGTCGCCGGGCCGACGATGATGCACGACTTCGCCATCACCGCCGAGCACGTTGTGTGGCTCGACCTGCCGCTGACGTTCCAGTGGGAACGGATGGCCACGGGGATGCCGTTCGGGTGGGACGACGCGTACGGCGCGCGGCTCGGCGTCATGCGGCAGGACGACCCGGCGTGCGCCGTGACCTGGTTCGACGTCGATCCCTGCTACGTCTTCCACGTCGGCGGCGCGTACACCGACGCCGAGGGCCGCGTGGTCGTCGACGGGGCCCGGTACGCGCCGGCGGACGTCGCGGTGATGTGGGGCGCGCCCGTGCCGACCGACCCCGCGGCGGCCGCCGCGGCGACCGGCGCCGCCCGGATGCACCGCTGGGTGCTCGACCCGCGCGACGGCTCGGTGGTCGAGACCGCACTCGAGGACCGCGGCGTCGAGTTCCCGACCATCGACGAGACGCTGGTCGGACGCGAGTCGCGGTGGCGCTACGCCGTCGCCGACCGCGGGCTGCGGGGTGAGCAGGCGGGCGCCGTGGTCAAGGTCGACACCGACGGGACGCTGACCGCGCACGAGCTGGGCCCGGACGTCGTGTCGGGCGAGGCGGTGTTCGTGCCCTCCGCGGCGCCGGACCGCGCCGAGGACGACGGCTGGCTGCTGACCATCACGACGACCCGCGACGGCTCGGCGTCCCGGTTGCTGGTCCTCGACGCGACCGACGTCGCCGCCGCCCCCGCCGCCGCCGTCACCCTGCCCCGCGGCGTGCCGTCGGGTTTCCACGGCTCGTGGGTGCCTGACGGCAGGTGAGCAGAGATCAGTGCTGCAGCACTGATTTCTGCTCACCTGGCGCAGCCACCTCAGTTGAGGTGGGCGCGCCAGCGGCGGGCGTGGCGGTGCAGGGCCTCGGCGTCGCGGGGCAGGACCTCGGCCCACTCGTCGAGCAGGGTCGCGGCCTCGCGGAACGCGGCGCGCCGACCGCGGACCTCGGCGAGCTCGGCCACCTCGACCGCGGAGACGCCGGGCAGGCCCAGGCGCATGCGCAGCACCCAGCCGAGCTCGGCGAGGTCGCCGCGCGAGCGGTGGATGCCGCGCAGGTTGGTCAGCATCCGCACGAGCACGGCCTCGGTGCCGATCGGCGCCAGCAGGGCGTCGTCGAACGGCACGTCGCGGCCCACGCCCGTCGACTCGCGGAACCGCCGGACGCACCGGTCGCGGTCGAGCAGCTCGCCGGTGAAGGGGTCGAGATGGAGGTCCGACCCGACGGGGTGGACGAGGAAGTGCCCCGGCATCCCGACCGGCTCGAGCGCGACCCCGGCCCGCCGCCCCACCTCCAGGCACACGACGGCGAGCGTGATCGGGATGCCCACCCGGCGGGTGAGCACCTCGGTGAGCGAGCTGTTGCGCGGGTCGTAGTAGTCCACCCGGTCGCCCCGGAAGCCGGCCTCGACGTAGAGGCGGCGCACGAGGCCGTCGAGGTCGCCCACGCCGTCGGCCAGGACGTCCAGCTCGGCGCGCGCGGCGTCGGTGTCGGCCTCCGGGTCCGCCGCCCGCGCGATCTCGAGCGCGGCCGCCAGCAGGTCGGGGTCGCCAGGGCCGACGAGCGCCAGGAAACGCTCGACGGCGCCGTCGACGGCGGCGCGCCGGTCCGCGTCCCTGCCGTCGTGACCGTCCACGCGGGGCATCCTGCCTGTCCCCTGGACGCAGCGCTGGACGTCAGGCGGGCGGGCCGACCACGTTCGTGGCCCGTGTCCAGGTCAGGGCGCCGTGCTCGAAGTTCTGCTGGCGTCCCGCCGGGACGTCGTACTCGCCGCTGGTCGGGTAGCCGAGCGGCGACCGTTCGGCCCCCGCGCCGCGCCACTGCTCGGCGATCGCGCCGGTCACGGGCCACGCCCCCGTGCGGGGCGACCAGATGACCGTCCCGTGCTCGAAGTCGGTGCTGCGGCCTGTGCCGTCGGCGGTCGGCCCCTCGACGCGGGTCGCCTCGCCGAGGACGGCGCGGTCGGCCGCCCAGGCGGCCCGCACGTCGGTGGCGGACTGCGCGATGAGGCCCTGCACCATCGCGCGCAGCGGCTCCATCATCGCGTAGGCCGCGTCGCCGGGGCAGGTCGTGCGCCCGACGTCGCGGTGCGCGAACAGCGCCGGCACGGTCGTCGTCTGCCCCTTGGGGATGCGCGACGTACCACCGCCGGACGACGTCAGCTCCACCTGCTGGCGGGGGTCCTGGTAGAGCCCGCCGAGCTTCCAGGCGGCCAGCGCCGCGACCGAGTTCATGGTCGCCGCGTCCGGCGGGATCATCGTGTAGTTGCCCATCATCGCGATGCCGAAGGTCTCGCGGTTGAAGCCGCCGGCGTGGGCGGCGACGACGTTGCGGTCGAGGCCGCCCGCGCGACCCTCGAAGATCGTCCCGTACTTGTCGACGAGGGCGTTGTAGCCGATGTCGCCCCAGCCCTGGGTGCGCGCGTGGTAGGCGTAGATCCCGCGCACGATGCCGGCCGACTGGTCAGGGCTGTAGTCGTTGGACTCGCTCGTGTGGTGGATCGTCACGGCCCGCACCGCCGGCGTCGTCTCCGGCGGCCAGGTCATCATCGACTCGTCGGCGCCCCACTGGGCGCGCGTGACGTAGTGCGGTGCCGCCGGCCCGCGCGCGGCGCCCAGCGCGCCGATCGCCTGGTCGTTGCTGCCCGTGCCCGGGTCGATCCGTACGACCTGGACCTGGTCGGTGACCGGCTGCCCGGCCCGCGTCGCGCGCACCTCGACGCCGGTGCGGTCTCCCACCCAGATCGGGTCGGTGCCGCCGCGTTCGGGGACACCGGCGGGGTCGGTGGCCTCGCGCTCGCTGCCGGCGGCGTCGAGGTCGGTCCAGGTGCCCCAGTGGCCCGCGGCGTCGGTGGAGCGCAGGGAGACGGTGTCGGGGGCCGGCCCGGTCCACGTGACGCCGACGAGCCGCAACGGCGTCGCACTGCGCGCCTGGCGTGCACCGAACGAGTCCCGCCCGCCGGGGGCGTAGGCGACCGGCTCGATCCCCGGGACCACGGGAGCCGACGCCGGCAGCGCCGCGGGCGGCATGACGGCGTGGGCCGGGTCGAGCTGGACCGGCGGTGCCGTCGGGATCGGTGTCCCTCCCGGCGGCAGCGGTTCGCGCGGTGCCGCCAGGGCCGACCCGGCGGGCAGCAGCAGCACGGTCGCGACGACCGTGGCCGTCAGCGCCACCCCCGCCCGCGCCGACCTGCGCACACGCCCCCTCGGGGCCCCGGACCCGGCCATCGCGCACGCACCTCCGCTCGCCCGGCGCGGTCCCCACGACCCGCCGTGACGATCACCTTGACCCCCACACGAGCACCACTGGCCACACCACGCGCAGAAGGCGCCCGGTCGGGTGACTTCGGGGGCGCGCCGCGAGGGGACCGAGGGACGCCTTCGCTCGGTGTCACGGAGCGAAGGGCGCCCTCGCTCCGCCTCGGGGCCGGGCTAGAGGTGCGCCTGGGCGAAGGTGGCGACGGTGCGCATCGCCATCGCGTCCGCACCGGCCCCGATCGGACCGGCCACCACGGGGATGAGCTTGGTGACGTTGAGGGCGCCGCGGCGGGTGAACCGCGAGGTCAGCCGGTAGCCGATGCGCGTGTCGAGCTGGGCGCGGACCTCGGTCGGCAGCCGGCGCAGGCCGTGGAGCAGGGAGGCGTTGACGAGGTCGAGGCCCGTGCGCTCCGCCAGCTCGACGCCGTCACCACCCAGCACGCAGATCATCGCCGCGGTGCGGGTGACGGGGTCGTCCAGGTCGCGGCCCCGCAGCGACGCGATCGTCGCGGCGAGCCGGGTGCCGAGCAGGTAGAGGCCGGTGATGCCCGCGGGGGCGGTGACCACGAGCGTGGCGGCCCCGCCGAGGCTGGTCACCAGCCCGGAGCTCGCGGCGAGGCGCACGTGGCTGCCGGTGACGCGACGGACCGCGGCCTCGACGTCGTCGTCGGTGGCGGCGAGCGCGTCGGCGGCCACCGACGGCGCGCCGGCGACGGGACCGATGCCGCCCACGGCCCGGCGCCACAGCTCGTCGACCAGGGTGTCGGGCAGGCTCACCGCACCAGTGTCGCGGGTCCCGCTCAGTCGAGGAGATCGCAGGCCGCCGCGAGCGTGCCGGCCCAGCGCTCGCGGCGGTCGCGGTCACGCGCCCGCTCGAGGCGTTCGCGCTGCGGCGCGGCGTGCGCCCACGCGAGGACCGCGTCGTCGACCCGCGCGCCGTAGAAGGCGTCGACCACCAGCTCGGCGAGGTGGTGGTCGGCGCTGGCGATCTCCTTGTACTCCCAGATCGCCAGCAGCCGCTCCGGCGGGTCGCCGAGCGCACCGAGCCCGTCGAGCATGGCCACGGCGGTCGCGCCCTCAGGGGCGTCCGGGTGCGTGTCCAGCAGCGCCGACCACACGGCGTCGGCGACGTCGCGCACCGCGTCGCGCTCGAGGTCGCCCCAGTCCGCCCAGGTCTCCGCGATCCGGCCGAGCACCGTGCGCAGGTCGACCCGGTCGTCGGTGAGCGCCCGGCGCAGCAGCCACGGGGTCAGCGCGCGCAGGTCCTCGAGGGTGCCGAGCGTGTTGCCCAGGGCGAGCGCGAGCGTCAGCGGGTCCGCGGTCGCGACCAGCACCTCGCCGTGGCAGTGGGGGCAGCCCGCGAGCGTCCGCGGGGCGGGGTACGCCACGAAGGCGGCCTCCAGGCCCCACAGCGCGGCGTCGACCCCCGCGTCCGTCTGCACGTCCATCGAGGGGAATCTTCGTCAACCGCAACGCGACACGCTGGGCCGATAGAGCGAACATGACTCAGTTGTGTGACCGTGCGTGGCTCTCGGTACCGCCGAGCGTGTCAGCACGTCCACTCGTCCTGTCGTCGAGGGGACACCGCGAGGGCCGCGACACGCCCGGGAGCGGCTGGTCGATCACATCGGCGGGCGGTGACGGGCCCGGTCACGCAGCATCGGAACATGCGTTCCCGTCACCCCGCCCCCGCGGCGGGCCCCGAGACCAAGACGACCGGCGGGGTCGTCCGCGGCATCAGCAGCCACGGCGTGCACTCCTGGCGCGGCATCCCCTACGCGGCCGCCCCGGTCGGCGACCTGCGCCTGCGCCGGCCGCACCCGGTCGTGCCCTGGGAGGGCGTGCGCGACGCCTCGCGGTTCGGGCCGGTGCCGATCCAGGAGCGCATCGGCGAGTTCATCGGCGCGGGACGCGACACCCCGATGAGCGAGGACGCCCTGACGCTCAACGTCAGCGCCCCGACGACGCCGTCGGACACCCCCCGGCCGGTGATGGTCTGGTTCTACGGGGGCGCGTTCGTCGTCGGCGCCTCGTCGGCGCCGACCTACCGGGGCTACGACTTCGTCCGCCGCGGCGACGTCGTGTACGTCAGCGTCAACTACCGCCTCGGGGCGCTGGGCTACCTCGACTTCTCCGCGTACGGCACCCCCGAGCGCCCGATCGAGTCGAACCTCGGGCTGCGCGACCAGATCGCCGCCCTGGAGTGGGTGCGCGACAACATCGCGGCGTTCGGCGGCGACCCGGACCAGGTCACGGTCTTCGGCGAGTCGGCCGGCGCGATCTCGGTGACGACGCTGATGGCGACCCCCTCGGCCCGCGGCCTGTTCCACCGCGCGATCGCCGAGAGCTCGGCGCCGGGCATGGTGTTCGGGCAGGAGCGCGCGCGGGCGTGGGCAGCCGGGTTCGTCACCGCCCTGGGTGCCGACGACGACCCCCTCACCGGCCTCACCACGGCGACCGGTGAGCAGCTCCTCGCCGCCGCCCGGGTCCTGCGCGACCACCTCGGCGACCAGCCCGGCACGATCCCCACCGCGCCCGTCGTCGACGGCGACCTGCTGCCGGAGGCGCCGCTCGACGCGTTCGAGGCCGGCCGGGCGGCGGACATCCCCCTGATCATCGGGACCAACGACACCGAGGGCCGGCTGTTCGAGCTGCCGCGGATGCGGATGGACGTGCTGGTCAGCGAGGAGCGCGCGTCGAGGATGTTCGCGCTGACCCAGCCCGAGCTGCGCGAGCAGGTCCTGGGCGCCTACGAGGGCCGCCCGTTCCGCAAGGACCTCGGCGGCGACTACATGTTCTGGTGGCCCTCGGTGCGGGTGATGCAGGCCCACCGTGGTCCGGTGTGGGCCTACCGCTACGACCTCACCACGCCGGTGCTCAACCTCATGGGCGTGCGCGCCACGCACGGCATGGAGCTGTTCACCGTGTTCGGCGTGGCCGACCGGGCGCGGTGGCTCACCGCCCTCGGCGGCCGCGCGGCGCTGCGGGCGATGCAGGACCGCGTCCAGGACGACTGGCTCCACTTCGCCCGCCACGGCACGCCCGCGTCGTTCTGGCCCGAGTACGAGCCGGACACCCGCCTCACGAAGATCCTCGACCGGACCGACCGCGTCGAGGCCGACCCCCGCCGCGAGCGCCGGCTCGCGTGGCAGGGGTTCCGCGGTTACGACTGATCGGAGCGGGGCTGGGCCGCGACCCGGCGCCGGTGGAAGCGCAGGGTCAGCACCAGCGACACGAGCGCGACGACCGCGAAGACGATGCCCAGCACCACGCTGTGCTCGTACAGGAAGAAGATCAGCGTCACGCCGATCGACAGGATCGTGCCCAGGATGCCGATCCCGACGTTGAGCTTGAGCTCGCTCTGCTTGTCCGGCGAGCTGTCCGGGTCGGCGGCGGGGTTCCGGACCCTCGGTGCGCTGTCCTCGCTCATGGCCGGATTACTACCCCCTCGGACGGCCGCGTTGAACCCCCGGACCGGGTCTCCACGGCGAGTTCACAGGCGTCGCCGCAGGCCCGACGCGCGGCCGATCGGCCGGGCGATCGCGGCCCGGACGGCCTCCTCGGTGCCGACGAGCCGCACACGCACCCGAGCACGGGTCACCGCGGTGTAGAGCAGCTCGCGGGTGAGCAGGGGCGACTCCGCCGGCGGGAGGATCACCGAGACGCGGGCGAACTGGCTGCCCTGGGCGCGGTGCACCGTCATCGCGTAGACCGTCGCGACGCCGTCGAGCAGGCTCGGCGCGATCTCGACCGGCGCCCCGCCGCGCGCGAACACCGCCCGCGGGCCGCGCGGGGTGCCGATGACGACGCCGGTGTCGCCGTTGTAGATGCCGCGGTCGTGGTCGTTGGCCGTCACCAGTAGCGGACGGCCCGGGTACCACTCCTCGTCGCGGTCGGCCACCGGCCCGGACTCCACGAGCCAGCGCTCGACGTCGCCGGCCCACCGCGTCACCCCGTAGGGCCCGCGACGGTGGGCGCAGAGCAGGCGGTGCTCGTCGAGGCGCTCGAGGGCGAGGGCCGCGTCGCCGTCGAGGGCCGCGACCTCGGTCTCCGCGGCGCCGCCGACGACGTCCTCGCGCAGCTCGGCGAGGCCGGCGGGGTCGCGGGTCGTGAGGTCGGCGTCCTCGACGAAGACGACGTCGTGCTCGCCGGCGCGCAGGGCCCCGAGCGCCGCGTCGGCGTCGCCGGCCCGGATCGCGGCGGCGAGCGTCGCGATGGTGCCGTGGAAGCGCCAGGTGCGGTCGAGCACCGTGACGCCGCCGCGCACGGGCGGCCCGGGCGCGCCCGCGCGCTCCAGTGCCGCGTCCAGCGCCGGCTCGGGCTCCGCGGGCGCCGCGACGAGGTCGCCGAGCACCGCGCCGGCCTCGACCGACGCCAGCTGGTCCGGGTCGCCGACGAGCACGAGCCGCGCGTCGGGCCGGACCGCCTCGAGCAACCGCGCCATGAGCGTCAGCGACACCATCGACGTCTCGTCGACCACGACCACGTCGTAGGGCAGGTGGCGGTGGCGGTCGTGGCGGAACCGCGACGACCCGCGGATCGGGCCGAGCAGGCGGTGGATCGTCGACGCCGAGAGCCCGCCGAGGCGCGCGCGGTCGGCCGCCGGCAGGTCGACCTCGGCCAGCGCCTCCTGCAGGCGCGCCGCCGCCTTGCCCGTGGGGGCGGCCAGCGCGATGCGCAGCGACGGGTCCTGGTCGCGCAGGACGGCGAGCAGGGTGGCGACGGTGGTGGTCTTGCCCGTGCCCGGCCCGCCGGCCAGGACGCTGGTCCAGCGCAGGGCGGCGACGGCGACGGCGCGGCGCTGGGCGTCGTCCGGGGCCCCGGCGAAGAGACGGGTGAGGGCGGCGCGCAGGCGGTCGGTGTCGACCGTCGGCGCCGCGGCGGCCGCCCGGCGCGCGAGGGTCTCGCGGACCTGCTCCTCCTGGCGCCAGTAGCGGTCGAGGTAGAGCAGGCCGTCGACCAGGCGCAGCGGGCGCCCGGTGGTGCCCGCTGTGTCGTCGGCCACCAGCGGCGACATCGCGACCGCCGCGGTCCAGGGCGCCGGGTCGGGCCACGGGAGGTCGGAGGTGTCGACGACCTCGTCGCCCTCGGCCAGCACCGTGCGGTCGACCGCCGCGAGGTCGAGGCACACCGACCCGGCCCGCAGCGCCCGCACCACGAGCGCCGCCGCCAGCAGCACCTGCTCGTCGGTCTCCCCGCCGAGACGCCCGAGCCGGCGGGCCACGTGGACGTCGGTGGCGGCCAGGACCCCGCGCTCGTTGAACGCCGCGAGGAGGCCGGTGGCGCGCGTGGCGAACCGGATGCCCTCCTCGGCGACCAGCTCGGCGGTCACGTCGCCCTCCCGTCGAGCAGGGCGGAGAGCTCCACCACCAGGGCCGGCGGCGGGTCCCACGCGAACACGCCGCAGGTGGTGCCGTCGACCACCGGGGTGTCCGGCCCGCACATGCCGCGCAGGAACAGGTACAGCACGCCGCCGAGGTGAGCCGCCGGGTCGTAGCCGCGCAGGCGCCAGCGCAGGAACCGGTGCAGCGCGACCGCGTACAGCACGGCCTGCAGGGGGTAGTGCGACGCGATCATCGCCGCGGCCATGGCCGTCGGCCCGTAGTGCGCCGCGGTCAGCGGCGCGCGGCCCGTCGGGCCCACAGGCCCGAGCCAGTTGGTCTTGTAGTCGACGACGACGAAGCGCCCGTCCGGCCCGCGGAGCACGCCGTCGATGCTGCCGGTGAGGTAGCCGCGCAGGACCTGCTCGGCGACGGCCTGGGCGTGCGGGTGCACGAGGGCGTCCGGGTAGGCGGCCAGGGGGTCGCCGGCGGGCAGGTGGCGGCGCAGCAGCGCGGCGACCTCGGCGAGGGTCACCGGGGCGTCGCCGGGGCGGGTGCGGTCGCCGCCGGCCAGCGGCAGCTCGAAGTCGAGCTCGGCGAGCCGGTCGCGCGGGGCGACGTCGGCGAGCCGCGCCGGACCGCCCGCGGGCAGGGGCGTGAGCATCACCGGCAGCAGCGCGTCGGCGAGCGTCGGGGCGTCGACCTCGGCGTGCGGGCGGTGCCGCAGCTCGTCCTCCGCGGCGGCGACCAGGGCCGCGCGCAGGTCGCCCGTCGCGGTGTCGACGTTCTCGAGGACGCCGTGCACCAGCGTGCCGAACGCCGGGCCGAGGGGCAGGTCGGCCATCGGGGACGGCACCGGCGCGACGTCGTCGGTCACCGGCGCGGCGGCCTCGTCGGGGTCGGTCTCGTCGGCGAGGGTGCGCTCCTCGGGCTCGCTGCCCACGGCGCCGGCCGCGTGGGCCCCGGCGGTGAGCGACGAGTACGACGAGCGCCGCCACGCGAGGTCGAGCGGCCGGTCGAACGCCGCCGCGGCCAGGGTCCGCGCCCGACCGGCGGGCGGGACGTAGGGCACGGCCTTGCGGGGCTCGACGCGCTCGACGGCGATGTCGTCCCCCGCCAGGGCCTCGAGGCGCTCCAGGATCGTCTCGTCGTCGCGCAGGGAGCAGGTCGCGTCCGGGGTGGTGCCCGGCGCGGGCCGGCCGACGAGCAGCCGGTGCACGGCCGAGGACGCGGTGTTGGTGGACGGCGCCCACCAACACACGACCTGTCCCTGCGCCCGCGTCAGCGCGACGTAGAGCAGCCGGAGGTCCTCGCCGTCGTCCTCGGCGCGGGCCGTGGCGACGTGCTCGCCCCAGCCCGGGTCGTCGGTGCCGCCGACCGCCCGGACGCGGTGACCGTCCTCGTCGTGGTGGGTGACGACGGTCGGGGTGTCCGCCACCCAGCGGTCCCAGCCGAACGGCACGTAGACCACGGGGAACTCGAGGCCCTTGCACTTGTGCACCGTGAGCACCTGGACCGCGCTCGCGTCCGACTCGAGACGGCGGCTGCGCTCGGGGCGGATCTCCCCGGTGCCGGCCACGGCCTCGGCCATGCGCGTGCGCAGCCACTCGACCAGCGCGACGATCCCGAGGCGCGACTCGACCGCCGCGGCGTGCAGGACCTGGCCGATATGGCGCAGGTCGGTGATCCGCCGCTCGCCGTCGACGCGGGCGAGCACGCGCGCGGCCAGGCCGGTCTCGGCGGCGACGGCCTCGAGGAACGCGGCGACCCCGCGGTCGTGCAGCACCGCGCCCCACCGCCGCAGCGCCGCGCCGACCTCGGGCAGCAGGGTGTCGGCGTACGCGTCGAGGTCGGCGGCGCGGTGGCCGAGGAACACCGTCAGCGCCGCGGCCCGCACCCGGCCTGGGCGCCCGGGCTGCTCGACGGCCTCGAGCAGCGTCAGCCACTCCTCGGCGCTCTCGGCGGTGAAGACGCTGGTGGCGCCGGCGAGCACCGACGGCACGCCGGCCGCGGTGAGCGCCTCGCGGACGAGCGTCGCCTGCGCGTTGGTGCGCACGAGGACGGCCACGTCGCCCGGCCCGAGGGTCGGGTCCTCCCGGCCGTCCTCCCAGCGGGAGTCGGCGGCGACCAGCTCGGCGACGTCGGCGGCCAGGTCCGCGGCCACCTTCTCGCGCACCGGGCCGACCAGGGGCAGCCCGGTGCGGTAGTCGGCGCGCAGGCCCGCCCGCGGCATCGCCCGCAGGCGGAACGGCGCGGGCCGCGGCGCGCCGGCGAGCCGGCGCCCGGGGTGGGCGGCCCCGACGGGCGCGACGACGATCCGCTCGTCGCCCAGGGCCGCGCCGCCGAACACCGTGTCGAGCGCCGACACCAGGGGCGCGTCGCTGCGCCAGTTCTTCGCGAGCCCGGCCCGGGTGCCCGCGGACTCGACGGCCTGCAGGTAGCTGACGACGTCGGCACCGCGGAAGCCGTAGATCGCCTGCTTCGGGTCGCCGATGAACGTCAGCGCGCTGTGCCCGTGGAAGGCGACGCGCAGGATGTCCCACTGGATGGGGTCGGTGTCCTGGAACTCGTCGACCAGCACCACCGAGAACCGCGCCCGCAGCCGCGCGCAGGCCGCGTCGCCCAGCCGCGGGTCGACGAGGGCGCGGTGCAGCCGGGTGAGCATGTCGTCGAACGTGAACAGCCGCCGGCGCCGCTTGCGCTTCTCGACCTCGCCGCGCACGGCCTCGGCGAACGCCGCCCGCGCGCCCGCGGCGTTCGGCGCGTCGCGGCCGGGGGCGATGCGCGCGCCGGGGTCGGCGACCACCGACTGCCCGATCGTCAGCGCCGTCGCGCGGTCGAAGGCGGGCGGGCCCGCGTCGGGCACGGCGTACTTGCGCAGGTAGAAGTCGTCGACCACCTCGGTGACGACGTCGTCGATCCGCTCGACGAACGTGCCGTCGGGGTCGGTGTCGCCGACGATGCCCAGCCCGGTGAGCATGTCCTGGCAGAACTGGTGGGTGGTGGCGATCGTCGCGGCGTCGAAGCCGGCGAGCGCGGCGGCCAGCCGGGCGCGGCGGCGGGCCACCTCGGCGTCGTCGACGGCGGCGAGGAGCCGGACGACGTCGTCGTCCCCGCAGCGCGCGGTCTCCGGGTCGGCGAGGGCCCGCTCGGTGCGCACGAACCGGTCGCGGACGCGCTCACGCAGCTCGCGGGTGGCCTCGCGGCCGAACGTCACGAGCATGACCTGCGGCAACGTGGCGTGGCCCTCGGCGACGTAGCGGGCCGCGAGCGCGGCGATCGTGTAGGTCTTGCCGGTGCCCGCGCTGGCCTCGAGCACCGTGGTGCCGGTGGGCAGCTCGCCGCAGACGTCGAACGCGCGGGTCAGCAGTGCCGTCGTCATCGCCCGCCCAGCTCCTCGGCCTCGCGCAACGGCGTCCACAGTCGGGTGGCGAGGGCGCTGAACCGCGTGGGCGCCCCGCCGGTGGCCGCGCCGAGGATCTCGTCGAGCGGGCGGCGCCGACCCCACACCAGCACGTGGGCGGGCTCGTCCTGCTCGCCGCCCTGGCGCTTGGCCCACAGGTCGCGCGCGCGGTTCATGGCCGCGACCTCGCCCTTCGTCGCCCGCGCCTGCGCGTAGGCCTCGGACGTGCGGCAGAGCAGCGGCAGCGGCTCGACCATGCCCTCGGCGTGCAGGGCGAGGAGGTCGGCGAGGACCTCGCGCGCCGTGGCGGGCTCGAGCGGCCCGAGGGTCGAGACGAGAGTGGGCGCGCCCCAGTTGCCGCGGCCCACGGTGACGGCCCGCCACGCGCGGTCCGGGTGCGTGACGGCGAGCGCGAGGAGGTTCGCCCAGGCCCGCAGCCGGTGCTTGGGCGCGAGCCGGGAGTACGTCACCGTCACGAGCGTCGCCTCGTGCACGCCCGCCACGGCACCGACCAGCGCGTCGGTGGTGACGTCGACGTCCGTCGCGACGGCGTCGCGCAGCCCGGCGGCGGCCGTCACCAGCGGCTCGACCTGGCGGCCGACCTCGCGGATCAGCCGGTCGCCCAGCGGGCCCGGCGGGAGCTCGCCGCGGCGACGTTCGGCGGCGATGCAGGCGGCGACCTCGCGGCCGGCGAGGCGGTCGCGCAGGAGGCGCTCGCCGATGGCCCACTTGGCCAGGCCGTCGGGCTCGACCGGCACCGCCTCGACGGGCTCGTCCTCGTCACCGCGCGCGAACACCCCGAGGCGCTGGCGCAGGAAGGCCTTCACCGGGTGCTCGACGAAGCGCACCAGGTCGTCGAGGTCGAGACCGTCGGCGGGGCGCGCGGGCAGCGGGCCGGGCAGGAACGGCACGACCGCCCCGCGCTCGGCGACCAGCGCCCTCGTGCCCGCGAGGGCCGCGCCGTCGAAGGAGAAGGGGCCGCCGTCGTCGGCGGTGTCGAAGTCCGCGGGGTCGAACGGCTGCAGCGGGTTGCGCCGCGTGAGGTGGTCGCGGGCGTCCCGGCCGTCGGTGAAGGCGAACGTGGCGTCGAGGGTGTCGAGCAGCTCGCCGATCGGCACGGCCGGCGGACGGTCGGCGCCCGTGCGCTCGTCGGCGCCGGAGTGGACGACGACGAGGTGGTCGGTGGCCGCGAGGATCGCGTCGAGCAGCAGCTGGCGGTCCTCGGCGGCGGGGTCGCGCTCGCCCACGCGGGGGTCGCGCGCGAGGACGTCGTCGCCGTCGGCGCGGGTCTCGCGCGGGAACACCTGGTCGTCCATGCCGAGCAGGCACACCACGCGGTGGGGCACCGAGCGCATCGGCACGAGCGTCGCGACCGTCAGCGTGCCGGTGCGGAAGTTGGCGCGCGTGGGGCGCCCGGCAAGCCGGTCGCCGAGCACGGCGCGGACGTCGTGCAGCGTCATCACCGGGTCGTGCGGGGCGCTCTCGAGCACCGCGGTGAGCTCGGTGCGGGCCTGCGCGAGCTGCCACGCGTCGGCCGGGACCGTCGCGGTGAGCCCGTCGAGCCCGCGACGCAGGGCGGCGATCCAGGCGGTCAGCGGCTGTTCGCCGCGCAGCTCCTCGATCACCGACCCGACGCGGTCGACCAGCTCGCCGAGGCGCCCGACCCGCTCGGCGTCGGACGAGTCGACCTCGTCGAGGGGCAGCGCGTCGCCCAGCCAGTCGCCCCCGTCGGCCGACATGGCGACGCCGAGCAGCAGCCGGTCGAGCCCCTGGGACCACGTGTTGTCGGGGAAGCGGGCCAGCGAGAACGCCGCCCGGTGCGGCGCGTCGAGACCCCAGCGGACGCCGGCGCGCTCGGCGAGCTCGCGCAGGCGCGGGAGGTCCTCGTCGTCGAAGCGGAACCGGCGGCGCACCGGGTCGGACTCCGCGAGGTCGAGCAGCTGGGACGCCGTGACCCGAGCGTCGGCGAGGTCCAGCAGCGTGGCGAGCGTGCCGAACAGCGGGTTGACCTCCCGCAGCGAGCGATCCGCCAGCCGGACCCGCAGCCGGTGCCCGGCGTGGGTCGCGCCCTCGGCGTCGCCGAAGCAGGCGGTGACGAGCGGGGCAAACGTCTCGATGTCCGGGCACAGGACGATGACGTCGCGCGGCTCGAGCGTCGGGTCGGCCTCCAGCAGGCCGAGGACGGTCTCGCGCAGGACCTCGACCTGCCGGTCCGCCCCGTGGCACCGGTGGACGCGGATGCTGCCGTCGTCGACCGCGTGCCGACCCGACGGCGCGCGGTCGTGCCGGAGGTCGTCCTGCAGCTGCCCGAGCAGCGTCGCCGGCTCCTCGTCGCGGCCGTGATGGTGATCGGCGCGGGCGGCCCGGCCGGGGCGGGCGAGGCGCAGCTGCAGCTCGCGGACGTCGCGGCCGAGGCTCGCGAGCAGCGGGTGCGCGACGGCGCGGGCGCTCGTGTCGTCGGCCCGCCGCCCGGCCGTCTGCCCCTCGAGGCGCTTCCACAGCACCGGCGACGGGTGCGGCAGCCAGAGGTGGACGTCGTGGTCGACGCCGAGGGCGTCGAGGACCGTGAGTTCGGTGTCGGACAGGCGCGTGGCGCCGAAGAGCGAGAGCCGGGCCGGGAAGCCCGCCGGCACCCGGACGTCCGCGACGGTCTCGGCCGGGCTCTCCGCGTCCAGCCGGGCGCGGAGCCGCCGCCAGAGCTCGGGCTGCCAGCGCAGGTCCTCCGGCGTCGCGGCGTCGTCGCCCGCGGCCCAGACGCGGACGAGCGCGGGCCGGTGGTCCGCGTAGCGGGTGAACAGCCGGGCCAGGTGACGTGCCGCGGCGAACCGGCGGCCGCGCCGGGTGCCGCTCGGGTCGCCGACCCCGAGGAACGCGCCCAGCGGCGCGCACCACGGCTCCTCGGCACACGCGTCGATCGTCTCCAGCAGCGGCCAGACCAGCCGCTCCGGTCGCCAGGGGTCGTCCTCCGGGACGGCGAGGACGCGCCCGACCAGCTCCCCCGGCGACGGGAAGACGACGTTGGCGCACACGCCGTCGTCGCCCGTCGTGGTGCCGAGCCGGTGGGCGAGGCGCTGGGCGAGCCAGCGCTCGATCCCGCGCGTCGGGACCGCCACCAGCTCGGGCTCGAACGGGTCGGCCAGCGGGTCGGCCAGGACGTCCGCGAGGGCCTCGACGAGGTGGTCGGCCCGCTCCGCCCGGTGCACGTGCAGCACGTCCGCACCTCCCCCTCGCGACCCGATCTCCCGCTGCCCGCGACGCTAGACGAGCCCTCCGACAGCCCCTCGCTCCGGGCCCGCGCGTGTCCTTGACCTCGACCTCTGTTCAGCGTGGAGCCTCGGCGCATGCGCGAGGTGCTGGTCGAGGAATTCGGTGGGCCCGAGGTGCTGCGGGCCGCGTCCCGGCCCGACCCCGAGCCGGGGGCCGGCGAGGCGGTGGTGGACGTGACGGCCGCGGACGTGATGTTCCTGGACACCCTGCTGCGGTCCGGCTGGGGCGAGGGCTTCTTCCCGGTGCGGCCGCCCTACGTGCCGGGGAGCGGGGTCGCCGGTCGCGCCGACGGCCGCCGCGTCGTCGCCGACACGAAGCAGGACGTGGGCGGCGCGGAGATCCCGGTCGGCGGCTACGCGTCGCGGGCGGTGGTGCCGGTGTCCGAGCTGATCCCGATCCCCGACGCGCTCGACGACCAGCAGGCCGTCGCCCTGCTGCACGACGGGCCGACGCTGCAGTCGCTGCTCGGGGCGGTGGCGGCTCGCCCGGGCGAGCGGGTCCTGGTGGCCGCCGCCGCGGGCGGCGCGGGGGTGCTGCTCGTGCAGGAGCTGGTGCGGCGCGGGGTGCACGTGGTCGCGGCCGCGCGCGGGGCGGCCAAGACGGCGCTGCTGCGGTCGCTCGGGGCGAGCGAGGTCGTCGACTACGGGACGGCGTCGTGGGCCGGGCACGTCGGGCCGGTCGACGCGGTCCTCGACGGGGCGGGCGCGGCGCTGGGCCGGGAGGCGTTCGGCCTGGTGGCCGACGGTGGCCGGTTCGTCTCGTACGGCACCGCGGGCGGCGAGTTCGCGGCACCGGACCCCGCCGAGGCGGCCCGCCGGCGGGTGACGGTGGTCGGCCTGACCGACCTGCCCCGCCTCGACCGGACGCGCCGTCGCGCCCTGGTCGAGCGCACGCTGGCCGAGGCCGCGGAGGGGCGCTACCGGCCGATCATCGGCCAGACGTTCCCGCTCGACCGCGCGGCCGACGCCCACGCCGCCATCGCCGCGCGCGAGACGGTGGGGAAGACGCTGCTGGTGCCCTGACGGGACCGTGTCCTGGGGACACGGGTCGGGCGAGGTCAGCCGGGGAGGGGAGGGAGCGCGAGGGCCACGTGCTCGGCGGCTCGCTGTGCGCCATCGCAACTGGCGGCCCCGGTGTAGTCGCTGATGAATCCTTGCCCGATCGCCGTCCCCACCGTGACGGTGCAGGTCATCGATCCGACGAAGCTCTGCTCACGCGTCGCGGGCAGGCCCGCGACCTGGATCGGCTGGAAGACGGGGTACTGGCGTGTGCGGTAGGTGTCGACGAGCACGTCGCGATCCGGGATGACGATGAGCGTGAGGTAGCCGTCCCCGCCGGTGGTTCTCCAGTCACAACCGCGGTCCCCGGTCTGCAGGACCTTCGGGCGCCCCCGCGTGGACAGGCCCATCGCGACGAGATCTGCGCTGTCGAGCAGTCCTCCGCACGGATCGCCGCCCCGTACGTCCCGGGGGGCCACGACCTCGGGAGCCCCGAAACGGCGGTCTGCGACCGGTGCGCGTGGTGCCGGTGCGGCACAGGCGGTGACCACCGCGAGGGAGAGTGCGAGGACGCACGCCGCGCGGATCACGACGAGATCGACAAGCGCGATCGGCCCTGCTCGTCGCCCTCCTGGTAGGCGCTGAGGCCCGCGCGCAGCGCCTGGATCATGCGGTCCAACTCCGCGATCCCGGCCTCCAGCGCGGCGAGGAACGACGTCGGCCCTCCGGTGGCCGTCATGCCCAGCGCCCGCGCGGCGTCGATGCTCACCTGGTCGGTCGTGGGCGGAGTGATGTGCCCCAGCAGGGTGGCGTCCTGCCGGATGCTCCGCAGTTCCTCGAGCGCCTGCTCCAACTGTCGGATGGCCTGGGGTGCCTGGGTGATGTCGACGTCGAACGCCCCACCACCGACGGCACGGGGCGGGGGCTGGGTCACGGCTCGTCACGCTAGCGACGGACCCCGGCGCTTGGGTCCGGTTCGACAGAGATCGCCCGGCGTTGTCGGGGGTCGGGCGCATCCTCCGTCGCGAGGCGACACGAGGAGGAGCGATGGGCAGGCGCAGGCGCGGTGGGCAGCGGCGGGCAGCGAAGGTCGAGGCGCGGCGGAGGCGGCGGGAGGTCACGACACGACCCCCGCGCCGGGCGCGGCACGAGCGGGCGGGCGTCGCGCCGACCACGCCGCCGCCCGCGCGCACCGGCCCGGCGACGCGGGAGGACATGGCCACGCTCCTCGGCGAGATCGTCGCCGGCCTCGACCTCGAGGACGAGTGGGCGGACGAGTGGGACGACGCCGACGAGGACGACGACCTCGAGGACGACGACGGCCGGTTCGAGGAGCTCGAGGACGAGGTCCGGCTGGCCGTGGCGCGCACGGTCCGGGAGCACGACCTGGAGGTGGCGCGGACGCTGGTGGCCGACGCGGGCCGCGGTACCGACCGGCCGTTCACCGGCGACCGGGTGCTGATCGACCTCGTCGTCGACTCGTGGCTCCGCAAGGCGGGGCGGCGGCGGGCGGACGTCGACCTGCCGCACGCGGCGGTCGCGTGGGTCGCGGAGCACCTCGGCGAGGACGCCCGGGAGGCCGCGACGATCCTCGGCCCGACGGCGCCGGGAGCGTGGATGGCCGACTTCCTCCGCACGCCGGACGACGTGCTCGTCGCCCGCCTCTGGCTGCTGGCCGCCGTCGTGGCGCTGGCGCCCGGCCGCGACGCCGTGCGGATGGACGTGCTGGGCGGCGTGACGCCGTGATCAGCGCTCCGCGTCGTGGACGAGGAGCGCGATCTGCGTGCGGTTGTCGAGGCCGAGCTTGGCCAGCACGTGCGAGACGTGGGCCTTGACGGTCGCGACGCTCATGTAGGCCTCCGCGGCGATCTCGGCGTTGGACCGTCCGCGGGCGACGGCGTCGGCGACGTCCCGCTCGCGTTCGGACAGCGACCGCAGCGCCGACCGCGCCTTCTCGCGCGTGCCCTCCTCGGTGCCGGCACGCTGCATGAGGCGGCGGGTGACGCTCGGCGAGAGCATCGGGTCGCCGGCGGCCACGCGCTGCACGGCCTCCACGATCTGCGCCGGCGGGGTGTCCTTGAGCAGGAAGCCGCTGGCCCCGGCGCGCAGGGCGTGCAGGACGTTCTCGTCGCTGTCGAAGGTCGTGAGCACCACGACCTCGGGCGGCTCCGGACGCTCGCGCAGCCGCCGGGTCGCGGCGAGGCCCCCGACGCGGGGCATGCGCAGGTCCATGAGCACGACGTGCGGGGCGTGGGCGTCGACGAGCGCCGGCACCTCGTCGCCGTCGGCCGCCTCGCCCACCACGCGCAGGCCGTCGGCGCCGTCGAGCATCATCGTCAGGGCCCCGCGCACGAGGGCGTCGTCGTCGACGACGAGCACGCGGATCTCGCCCGGGGGGCTCACGCCGGCCACGGTAGTTCGGCGATCACGTGGAACTGGCCGTCGGGCGTCACCCCGTGCTCCAGCCACCCGCCCACCGACGCCGCTCGCTCCCCGAGCCCGACCAGCCCGGTCCCGCGCCCGTCGGGCACCGCGCGTCGCATCGGCAACGGGTTGCGGACCTCGACGCGCAGCTCCCCGCCGGCGGTCCCGCCGACGGACACGTGCACGGTCTCCCCCGGCGCGTGCTTGCGGGCGTTCGTCAGCCCCTCCTGCACGATCCGGTACGCCGTGCGACCGAGGGTCTCGGGCACGTCGGCGGCGCGGTCGTCGAGCTCGACCGGCGCGCCCGCCTCGACCGACTCGCGCACCAGCGACCGCAGGTCGGCCAGCGTGGGCTGCGGCGGCGCCTGGCCGTCGGCCCCGTTCGCCCCCACCAGGTCGTCGGCCCGCAGCACCCCGATCACCCCGCGCAGCTCCTCCAGCGCCTGGTGCACGCCGGCGCGCACCACGCCCGCCGCCCGCGCGACCTGCTCGGCCGACGCGTCGGGCCGGTACTCCAGGGCCCCGGCCGACGCGGCGACCAGCGAGAGCCGGTGCCCGAGGACGTCGTGCATCTCCCGGGCGATCGTCGCGCGCTCGTGGCGCCGGGCGGCCGCGATCCGTTCGGCCTGCTCCTCCTGGGCGCGCCGCTCCTGCGCGTGCCGGGCCTCGCATCGCGCCCGCACGAGCGCGCCCCAGGCGACGAGCGCGGCGTGCACCGCCACGTCGATCACCAGCAGCCACCCGTACGACAGCCCCGGGATCGGCCGCACGAGGCCCTGGACGGCGTGGGCGGCGGTGCTCGCGGCACCGACCCCGATCGCCGTCGCGAGCGGGCGCTCCGAGGCCACCCTCAGCACGCCGATGGTGGCCGCGGGTGTCGCCGCGGGTGAGAACGCGGCGAGCACCGACATCGCCAGGGCGCCCGGCACCGGCCGGCGGACCAGCACCGGTACCAGCGCGCAGGCGACCAGCGTCGCCACCGCGTCGGTGACGGTGAACGCGAGCGAGGCCCGGGTGTCGGTGCGGCTGACGAGACTGAGTCCGCCGAGCACGGCGACCACGAGCAGGACGGTCGCCGTCGCCCGGCGTCGCTCGCGTTCCTCCTGGTCCACGTGGCGGAGCGTAGGAGCGGGTCACGGCCCGCACATCCGACCGAAGTCGACCCCGCGTCGACGATCAGCCCTGCCGGGCGGCGTTGGCGTGCACGGCGTCGCGCACGTACTGCGCGAGCCCCGTCGCCTGGTCCTCGTAGGTCTTCCGGAACCGCTCGTCGTCGGTGTACATCGTCGAGAGGCACGCGTGCAGGTCGGGCGGGCAGTCGTAGAACCACCGGGTGATGTGCTGGCGGTGCTCCTCGGCGAGCGCGGTCGCCCGCTCGCCGTCGGCGGGCTCGCGAGCCTGCAGGGCCGCGACGAAGCCGGCGTTGATGCCGTCCGCCTCGGCCTTGATGGTCTCCCAGTCGGCCTTCGTGTACCGCGACGTCCGCTGCTGGCTCTGGCGCCACGCCTCGGTGTCGCCCCAGCGTTCCTGCGCCTCCTGCTGGTACTCCTCGGTGAATCCCTCACCGAACAGCTCCCGCTGCTCCTCACGCGTCAGCCTGATGCCGGACACCTCTGCCTCCAGGGCTCGGTCGATGGCCGTGACGAGCTCGGTCAGCTCGTCCAGCCGGGACGTGACCGCGGCGCGCTGCCGGCGCAGGTGCGCGGCGACGTCGGCCCCGGGGTCGTCGAGGAGGACCGCGATCTCCTCGAGCGCGAACCCGAGCCGCCGGTAGACGACGACGTGCTGCAGGCGCACGAGGTCCGCGTCGGTGTAGAGCCGGTAGCCCGACGCGCTGCGGCGGCTCGGGCGCAGGAGCCCGATCTCGTCGTAGTGGTGCAGGGTCCGGACCGTCACCCCGGAACGCTCGGCGACCTGTCCCACCGTCCAGGTGGTCGTCCCCGGTGCCGTCTCGGTCATGGGCACCACCGTGCGGCCTCTCGTCGCGTGAGGGTCAAGAGACTGTGCCACGGACCGGGGGCAGCAGGAGCGTCGAGTCGCCGAACTCGTGCCAGAGGTACCGCCCGTCGAGCACCGCGTCGTAGGCCCGCTCGACGAGCTCGGGCCCCGCGACGGCCTCGAGCAGCGCCAGGTGGCTCGCCTCGGGCTCGTGCAGCCCCGAGATCAGCCCGGTGACCGCGCGGGCGGGACGGTGGGCGCCGAGGACGAGGTCGGTCCACCCGTGTCCCGCGGACACGGTCCCGTCGGGGTCGGCGACGGTCTCGAGCGCCCGCACGACTGTCGTCCCGACCGCGACGACCCGCGACCCGGCGGCCCGCGCGGAGTTGACCAGCCGCGCCGTCGCCGGCGGCACCCGGTAGCGCTCGGGCGTCGGCGGCTCGTGCTTCTCCGGGCTCGACACCCCGCAGTGCAGCACCAGCGGCGCGACGGTGATCCCGCGCGCCATCAGCGCCACCAGCAGGTGCTCCGAGAGCGGCCGCCCGGCGCTCGGCATCTCCGCGCTGCCGGGCTCCGCGGCGTAGACCGTCTGGCGGTCCGCGAGCGGGAAGCGGCCCGTGACGTGCCCGTACGCGATGGGGCGCCCGTAGGTGGCGAGGTAGCCGGCGAGGCCGACCGGCGGCCACGGCCGCGCCCGCCACAGCCGTCGCGGCGCGTGCTCGTCCGGGTAGGGCGCCACGAGCGTCAGCACGACCCCGGGCGGCCCGAGCCGGTCGCCGGCGGCGACGTCGGTCTCCGGGCCGTCGGGACGGCGCGGCTCGACGACCCAGTCGCCGTCGTCGAGCGCGGTCGACACGTGCAGCGTCATCGCCCGCCCGTCGTGGTGGCGGACGTCGAGCGCGGCCGGCAGCGTCGCGGAGGTGTTGACGACGAGCAGGTCGCCCGGGTCGAGCACGGCGGCGAGCTCGCGGAACCGCCGGTGCTCGACGCCCGAGGGACGCGCGACGAGCAGGCGGACACCGTCGCGCGCGAGCCCGCGGTGCTCGGGCGGCTCGTGCGCCTCGGCCCCGGGCGGGAGCACGAAGCGCGTGAACGGCAGGACCGTCACGACGTCACCGGCGCCAGGTCGGCGGCGCGGTAGCGGCCGCTGGGGTGGTCGCCGTCGACGAGCACCCGCAGCGCGGGCACGACCGTCTCGGGCTCGGGCCGGTCGCTGATGTCCTCGCCGGGGAACGCCTCCTGGTGCATGACCGTGCGCATGTCGCCGGGGTCGACGACGAGCACGTGCCACTGCGGGTTCTCCACGGCGAGCACCGACGCCAGGAACTCCAGGGCGGCCTTGGACGTGCCGTAGCCGCCCCAGCCGTCCATCGGTTCGGCGCCGGCGTCGGAGGTGATCGCGAGGATGCGGGCACCCGGGCGCAGCAGCGGGCCCAGGGACTGCACCAGCCCGAGCGGGGCGAGCACGTTGACGCGCAGGACCTGTTCCAGCACGTCGAGGGGGTAGTCGGCGAGCCGCGGCTGCGGGCTGGGGCCGAGCAGGCTCGCGTTGAGGACGAGGAGGTCGAGGCCGCCGAGATCGTCGACGGTCTCGGCCAGCGTGGCGCGGTGCGCTGGGTCGGCGACGTCGCCGGGGACGTCGACGACGTCGGGCAGCCCGGCGACGGCGTCGGCGAGCGCGTCGCCGTGGCGGGCGTCGACGACGACGCGCCAGCCGTCGGCGGAAAGGTCGGCGGCCAGCGCACGGCCGAGACCGCGGGACGCGCCGGTGACGAGGGCGGTGGGTTGCTGTGCCATGTCCCGACGGTGCGACCTCGAGGAAGGTCGAGGTCAAGCACGGATTCCTCGGCGGCGCGAACGCCAGTAGCGTCGCCGGCACGGAGGGCGCGACATGGACATCCAGGGGCTCCGCTACGTCGTCACGCTGGCGGAGGAGCGGCACTTCCGGAAGGCGGCCGAGCGGCACTACATCGCTCCGCAGGCCTTCGGGCGGCACGTCCGCGCCCTGGAGAAGGAGGTCGGCGCGCGGCTGTTCGACCGCACGAGCCGCCGCGTCGACGTCACCCCGGCCGGGGCCCGCCTGGTCGAGCGGGCCCGTGACGTGCTGGCCCGCGTGGACGGCCTGGCCGCGGCCGTGCGGGACGCCCCGCCGCCGGACGACGAGGTGGTCCGCGTCGGCGTCCTCGGCTTCGGGGCCGCCGACCGCT
Organism: Actinomycetospora chlora; assembly: GCF_039542135.1. Taxonomy (NCBI): domain Bacteria; kingdom Bacillati; phylum Actinomycetota; class Actinomycetes; order Pseudonocardiales; family Pseudonocardiaceae; genus Actinomycetospora; species Actinomycetospora chlora. The sequence goes on along the minus strand of NZ_BAABHO010000010.1, from coordinate 81,814 downwards.
GGCCGGAGCTGCGCGCGCTCGTCGCGGCCCAGCTGCCCGCCACGACGCTCGTGCACGTCGAGCTCGACTGGGACACCCAGTACCAGGCCGTGCGCGACGGGGACGTCGACGTCGCCGTCATCCACGACGTCGGCCCGGTGGACGGCGTCCGGCGCGACCCCCTGTTCACCACCGCGCGGGTCGCCGTCGTCCCGGCCGCCTCGCCGCTCGCCGACGCGGACCGCCTGGGCGAGGACGACGTCGGCGGCCAGGCCTGGGTCGCCGTCCGCGGCCGTCACCCGGGGCTGGGCGCCTGGGCGGGCGTCACGGGTCAGACGTCCCGCCGCAGCCCGGTGGTGCGCACACCGGCCGCGATCCCGGCCGCCGTCGCGACGTCGGGCCTGCTCGGTGTCCACGGCGAGCTCGCCAGCCGCTTCTTCCCCCACCCGCACGTGCGCTACGTGCCGCTGGCGGGGCAGGACGCCCGGGTCTCGGTGGCCACGCGGGCCGACGACTGCTCCGCCACGGCCCTCGCGTTCCGCCAGGCAGCGGAGCTCGTCGGCACGTCAAGAGGGGATCGGAACCGGATCGGGACGTGATCGGGCCGCCGGTCCGCGCCACGGTGGCCCCACGGACCCGACTCCCCGACGACGCGGAGGCCACGATGACCCGCCGGCTCAGCGACCACTTCGGTCACCTCTTCCCGACGACCGCGGTCGGCTCGTACCCGCGACCGAAGTGGAACACCTTCGACCTCGGCGGCGAGGACATCCGCGTCGCGATGCGCCGCGGCGACTTCGCGGAGGCCTACAGCGACGGCGTCCGCGCCATGATCGGCGACCAGATCGACGCCGGGCTCGACCTGCCCACCGACGGCCACCTCTGGTACGACCGCCACGAGGGCTTCATCTCCTCGTTCCTGCTCTACCCCGCCTACCACCTCGACGGCATCACGGTGCAGCCCGCGCCGAACCACCTGTTCGACCTGTTCGGCACCGAGACCGCCGCGCCGTTCGCCGGGACGTGGAGCGAGACGACCGTCGACGGACCGATCGGGCGCGGCACCATGCACCTCGCCGACCTGTGGCGCACGGCGCGCGCCGTCAGCCCCCGCACCGTGAAGTTCTGCAGCGGCATGGGCCCGGCGAACCTGGCCGGCTGGCTGACCGACCGGCACTACCACGACAAGAAGGCCCTGTACCGCGACCTCGCGGCCGCCTACAACGCCGAGTTCAAGGACGCGGTCGCCGCCGGCGTGGAGGTGCTGCAGCTCGACGACGTGGGCTTCACCCTGCACCAGCCCGAGGACTACCCGCTGGTCGTCGAGACGCTCAACCAGGCGCTGGAGGGCGTCGAGGCGCTGACGATCTTCCACATCTGCCACCTGGCCAGCGGCGTCCCGGTCGGCATCACGCCGTACGCGGGGTTCCACGAGCTCGTCGCGAACGAGCTGCAGGTCGACGCCGTCGAGTACGCCTTCGCCGAGACGGGCTTCCCCGACGACGACTTCGACCTGTGGTCGCGCTACCCCAGCGACAAGGGCATCGGCGTGGGCTGCATCGACATCAAGCGCCTCGTCGTCGAGACGCCGGACGCGATCGTGGCCGGGGTCCGCAAGGCGCTCGAGCACGTCTCGCCCGACCGCGTGCACCTGACGTCGGACTGTGGTCTGTTCTCCCTGCCGCGCCCGATGGCCCGCGGGAAGCTCGTCTCGATGGCGGCCGCGGCCGAGCAGTTGCGGGCCGAGTTCAGCTGAGGAGGAGCGTTGCGCTGGAGCACGTACCGGACGGCGGACGGTGACGAGCAGGTCGGTCTCTGGCGGGGCGACGTGCTCCACCCCGTGCGGGGGGCGTCGTCGCTGCTCGAGCTGATCGCGCGCGAGCGGCTGGCGTCGACGGCGGAGCAGGTCGGCGAGGCGGTCGACCCGGACACCGTCACCCTCCTGCCGCCGATCCCCCGCCCGCCGTCGATCCGGGACTTCATGGCGTTCGAGGAGCACGTCGTCACCGCGAGCGCCGCGATCGGGCTGGAGGTCGACCCGCTCTGGTACTCCCAGCCGGTCTTCTACTTCACCAACCCGGCGTCGCTGCGCGGCCCGCACGCCGAGGTCGCGGTGCCCCCGGGCAGTCAGGCGCTGGACTACGAGCTCGAGATCGCCGCGGTGATCGGGCGCGAGGGCCGCGACGTGGCGCCCGCCGACGCGGCCGCGCACATCGCGGGCTACGTGCTGTTCTGCGACTGGAGCGCCCGCGACCTGCAGGGCGCCGAGATGAAGCTCAACCTCGGGCCGGCCAAGGGCAAGGACTTCGCCTCGAGCTGCGGGCCGTGGATGGTCACGCCCGATGAGCTCGTGGCCTCGGCGGCGATGGCGGCCTCGGTCAACGACCGGCCCTACAGCGCGGGGCGTCTCGACGCCCTGTACTGGAGCTTCGCCCAGATGATCGCCTACGCGTCGCGCGGCACCCGGGTCGTGCCGGGCGACCTCATCGGTTCCGGCACGGTCGGCACCGGCTGCATCCTCGAGCTCTCCCGCGTCCACGGCGGCGACGCCTACCCGTGGCTGCGGCCCGGCGACCGCGTGCACCTCGAGGCCGAGGGGCTCGGCGCCATCGACGCCCCGATCGTGCCCGGCACCGACCCGATCCCCCTGAAGGAGGCGTGATGAGCTCCCGCACCGACGACATCACCGTGCCCGCACCCCCGCGCCGCGAGGAGGTCTCCGACGGCATCCACGCCTACGTGCAGCCCGACGGCACGTGGTGGATCAACAACACCGGCTTCGTGGTCGGCCCCCAGGGCGTGCTCGCGATCGACGCCTGCTCCACCGAGCGCCGCACCCGCGCGTTCCTCGACACGATCGCGTCGGTCACGGACCGGCCCGTCCGCACGCTGGTGAACACCCACCACCACGGCGACCACACCTTCGGCAACGCCCTCTTCGGCGGCGCGGCGATCGTCGCCCACGAGCGGGCCCGGGCCGAGACGATCGCGTTCGGGCCGGCCCGGGAGCTGCCCTACTGGCAGAACCCGGAGTGGGGCGACCTGCCCCTCGACCCGCCGTTCGTCACCTTCACCGACCGCGTCGCCGTGCACGCCGGCGACCTGCGCGCCGACGTGGTCCACGTCGGTACCCCGGCGCACACCACGAACGACTCGATCGTCTGGTTCCCCGAGCGCTCGACGCTGTTCTGCGGCGACCTCGTCTTCAACGGCGGCACCCCGTTCCTGCTCATGGGCTCGGTCGCGGGGGCGATCGACGTGCTGGAGAACGTGCTGCTGCCGCTGGGGGCGCAGACGATCGTGCCCGGCCACGGGCCGGTGTTCCACGACCGGGCCCCGCTCGACGCGACCCTGGAGTACCTGCGGTTCGTCCTCGACGTCGCCGGTCGGGGCCGCGACGCCGGCGTCAGCCCCCTCGACGCGGCCCGCGACACCGACCTCGGGCAGTTCCGCGACTGGCCCGACGCCGAGCGGATCGTCGGCAACCTCCACCGCGCCTACGCCGAGCTCGACGGCCTGGAGCGCGGCGGCCAGATCGACGTGTTCGGCGCGCTGGACGACATGGTGACCTACCACGGCGGCCCGCTGACCTGCTTCGCGTGACGACGGCCGAGGCCGATCGACCCTGACCGTGCCCGCCCGGCGGTGCCACCCTGGACCGCGTCGGCAGGGAGGCGCGGCATGACGACGATCGCGGGGGCGCGGGTCTTCGACGGGACCGACGCGCTCGGCGTGGCGGCCGTGACCATCGAGGGCGGGATCGTCACCGACGTCCGACCCGACCGCCGGGACGGGGACGTCGACGGGCGCGGGATGACGCTGCTCCCCGGGCTGGTCGACGCGCACGTCCACCTGCGCGGCGCGGGCAACCTCGGCCAGGACCTGCGCCACGGCGTCACCACCGTGCTCGACATGTTCTCCGCGCCGCCGCAGTCACGGCGATGCTGCGCGGGCGGGCGGCGACGCGCACCGACGAGGCCGACCTGCGCAGCTCCGGGCTCATGGCCGGCGCCGTCGACGGCTGGCCCGCGGTGATCGTGCCGCCGGACCCGTCGGGCTGGCGGATGCCCGGGTTGTCGGGCCCCGAGGACGCCGAGCAGTTCGTCGCCGAGCGCGTCCGCGAGGGGTCGGACTACCTCAAGGTGTTCGTCGAGAACAGCGCCGACGTCGACCGGCCGGTGCTCGGCCCGGAGACGGTGGCCGCCGTGTGCGCGGCGGCCCGCGCCCACGGGCTGCTGACCGTCGCGCACGCCCCGACCCGCTGGGCGTTCCGCACGGCGATCGACGCCGGCGTCGACGTGCTCACCCACGTGCCGCTCGACGGCCCGATCGACGACGACGTCGACCCGGCCGGCCTCGTCGTCTGCCCGACGCTCGCGATGATGCGCGCCCGCGCCGACGTCCGGAGCACCGACGACCTGCTCGCCGACACGCGCCTGCTCGCCGGTCTCGACGCGGAGGTCGTGGCCGCCCTGCGCGCCGGCGACCGCGGCCACCTCCCGGTCAACGACGCGCCCGGGGTGTCGTACGACCACGCCGCCGGCAACGTCGCCCGGCTCGCCGAGGGTGGCGCGGTGGTCCTCGCGGGCACCGACGCCAACGACGTCCCGGGGCACGCCGCGGCGGTGCTGCACGGCGCCTCGATGCACCTGGAGCTCGAGCTGCTGGTGCGGGCGGGCATGACGCCGCGGGACGTGCTGCGGGCCGCGACGTCGGTGCCCACGGACGTCTTCGGCCTGCCCGACCGCGGCCGGATCGCGCCCGGGCAGCGCGCCGACCTGCTGCTCGTCGCCGGCGACCCGCTCGTCGACATCACGGCGACCCGGGACGTCCGCGGCGTCTGGCGCTCGGGGGTCCGGCTCTCGAGCGATCCCTAGCGCTGTCTACGGCCGACGCTAGACACACCGAGAGACCTCGAGGCGGGGAACGCGCATCCGCAGATATCGCCGAGTCTCGCGCGAACGCTAGACGGGTCGAGACGACGCGAGATCGTCCGGTACGAGCAGCGCGGTCCGGGGCAGCAACCAGCCCGCCTCCGGCCCGGCCCGCCACGTCCGCCGCGCCGACGGGCCCTCGTCCTCCACCTGCTCGAGTCCGAGCAGCACCGCGGAGTTCTGCGCGAGGACCACGGCCATGTCGTCCTCGGTGAGCGGCCGGCCGTCGAGGCCCCAGAATCGTCCGAGGACGTCGTACAGGGTCCCGGCCAGGTCGTCCCGGTGCAGCGGACCCTCGGTGAGCAGGCGCGCGACGACGTGGTGGACGACCATGCCGAGGAACGTGTCCACCGAGAACGCGGCGCGGACACGACGCAGGACCTCCCGGGGGTCGGCGGCGGCCTTCGTCGGCGTCAGCACCCGGTTCCGGACGCGGGCGAGCCGCGTGTCGAGCACCAGGTCGTGGAGGGCGGCCAGCGGGTGGAGGTCGTCCTCCCGGTGCGCCGGACGTCCCTCGTCGCCGAGCCGGTGCCACGCCGGGCGCTCGCGCTGCACGTCGCGCACGAACGCCTGCGGGAGACGGCCCCGCGGGGTCAGCGTCACCCCGCCGGCGAGGCGGTCGAGGACGATCCGCAGCCCGCCGGGCACGCGGCCGAGGACCCGGTGGAGCCGGCGCCCGATCCGGTCGGCGTCGAAGGCCCGGAGTGCGCCGGCGTCCAGGGCCTGCTCGTACCCGGGCCCGCCGCCGATGTCGTCCTCGGGCTCGTCGCCCTCGCCGTAGACGAGCCCGGGCTCCGCGGCGCCGGAACCCAGGACCTCGACCTGGTGCGACCACGAGTCGCCGAAGTCGTACAGGTAGTCGAAGGAGGCGGGCAGGACCGCGAGCCGGGTCGTCGCGGCGTCCACGAGCTCCTCGGGGGCGTCGGGGTCGAGCGGCCCGTACCGCGTCTCGCCGGCGCTGAACTCGTAGAGGTGGGAGTCGTCGAAGCCGAACACCGCCTGGAGCGCGAGGTGGACCTCCTCGAGGGTCGACGCCGCCGGGACGTCGACCACCCGCAGGACCGTCGGGTCGACGTCCTCCAGCCGCACCCGGAGCCGTGTGGTGTGCACGGCCCCACCTCACCACGCGTGACGACTGCGGCGGGGCGGGCCTTTCCTGTCCTCAGGACGGGTGATGACGGGCCCCTGCCCGCGTCGTCTGCACGTGCACGGGCGACACTGGGAGCGCGGCAGGGGTCGGGAAGGGACCGCTGGGACTGCCGGAGGGGGAGGACCATGACGTCCACGCAGGAGCTCCGGGTCGCCGCCGAGCTGGCACCGCCCAAGGCGTTCGACGCCGCGTGCCGCATGGTCGTCGACTACCTGGCCCACGTCGTGCCGCTCGACGCCTGGGCCGTGACGCGGGTGGCCGACGGTCACCAGACGATGCTCGTCACGGCCGACTCCGGTTACGGGCTGGCCCCGGGCCTCAGCACCCCGTGGACCGCCTCGATGTGCCAGTACATGGTCGCCGGGTCGGCGCCGCGCATCGTGCCGGACACCCGCCGGGTGCCCGACCTCGAGCGGATCGCGACCGAGGCCGCATCGCAGGGCATGCAGGTCGGCACCTACGTCGGGACACCCATCGTCACCGGTGACGGCCGGCTGTTCGGCACGGTCGTCGGGATGAACCGCGAGCCGGTCGACCCGGGCCTCGTCGCCCAGGAACCCCTGCTCGACCTGCTGTCGAGCCTCCTGTCGTCGGTGCTCGAGGCCGACACCGCGGCCGTCGACTCCGCCCGCGCGCTCGAGCGGGCCGTCAGCGACGCGGAGAGCGACGCGCTCACCGGCCTGCTCAACCGCCGCGGCTGGGAGCGCTGGCTCGACCGCGAGGACGACCGCTTCCGCCGCTTCGGCGACCCCGCCTCGGTGGTGATGCTCGACCTCGACGGGCTCAAGGAGGTCAACGACACCGACGGCCACGACGCCGGAGACCGCCACCTGCGGCACTGCGCCGCGGTGCTGCGCTCGACGATCCGCAGCACCGACCCGCTGGCCCGCCTCGGCGGCGACGAGTTCGCCCTGGTCGCGCAGGTCGGCGTCGAGGACGCCCAGAACCTCGTGGAGCGCCTGCGCGAGGCGCTGGACTCGGCCGGGGTGCCCTGCTCGATCGGCTCCGCGCCGTTCACGGTCGCGGGCGGCTTCCCGGGCGCCTGCGCGGAGGCCGACGCGCTGATGTACGCCGACAAGCGCGCCCGCCGGGCCGGCCGCTCCGCCCCCTCCCCGCGGCCACACCCGCCGAGCCTGCCGACGGCGTGACCCGTCAGCCCGTGAGCTGGGCCGTCGCGGTCGCCGCGGCGTGGCGGATGTGCCGGACGCACGCGTCGGCGGCGGCGTCGGCGTCCCGGGCCTCGACGGCGTCGACGACGGCGCGCAGCTCCTCCGCCGCCTCGGCCGGCCGGCCGGGGACCGAGAGCGACGTCGCCCGCAGCAGCCGCACCCGCGCCTGCAGCCCGGCCAGGGTCTGCTGCAGCGGGCCGCTGGCCGAGCCCGCCATGAGCACCTCGTAGAAGCGGTCCTTGGCGCCGAGGTGGTCGCCCTCGCCGGCGGCGCTGCGGGCGATCTCGTCGACGGCCCGGCGCAGCGCCCGGACCTCGTCGTCCCCCGCCCGCTGCACGAACCGGCGCACGGCCAGCGCCTCGAGCGAGGCCCGCATCTCGTAGATGTCCGCGGCGTCCGACGCCGACAGCGACGTCACCTCGGCGCCCCGCTGCGGCACGACGGTGACCAGCCCCTCGGCGGCGAGCTGGCGGATCACCTCGCGCACGGTCGCCCGCGAGACACCGAGGTTCTCGGTGAGCTCGCGCTCGATGAGCCGCTCGCCGGGCTTGAGGCGCAGGTCGAGGATCGCGGACCGGACCCGGTCGGTCACCTGCTCGCGCAGCGGCGCGGCGACGCGGGGCAGCGGCTCGGACCCCCACACCGACGACGTCACACGTCGATCGTGCCATCCCGCGCCGCGAGCTCGGCCAGGATCGGCGCCCCTGTCATCGCGGCGTGGATGCCGACCAGGCTCGCGATCTCGAACATCTCGAGGATCTCCGCGACCGACGCGCCGTGCCCGAGCGCGTTGCGCAGGTGCAGCTTGAGCCCCGGCACGTAGAGGTGGGTCGCCGAGGCGTCGAAGGCGCAGTAGACGAGCTCCTTGACCTTCGGCTCGAGCGTCCCGGTGTGCCAGGGCACCGAGGAGAACGCGACGTAGGCCTCGAACAGGTCGGGGTCCAGCTCGAGGATCTCGTCCCAGAAGGAGTGCCAGTAGCCGCGGGTGGCCGTGAACTCGGCCTTCAGGCGCTCCTGGCGCTCGTCGAGCGGGGCCGGCCCGTCGCGCAGGCCTTCCTCGGTGAGCACCTCGACCAGCAGCGGCACGCCGATGTTGGCCGCGTGGATGCCCAGCGTGCTCGTCAGCTCGAGGACCTCCATGACCTCCTGCGGCGTCGCCCCGGCCGCCAGCGCGGCCGCGACGTGCTGCCGCACGCCGGGGGTGTGGAGGTGCGTCGCGGCGGCGTCGACGGCGACGTGGAGCAGCTCGCGGACCTTCGGCTCCAGCGCCCCGTGCCGGACGGGCACCGCGGCGAGGTCGGCGTAGGCGCGCACGAACGCCGGGTCGAGCTCGAGCATCCGCTCCCACGGCTCGCCCCACGTCCCGCCGGCGCGGACGAACGCGTCCTTGACGGCCTGCTGCTCGTCGGTGAGCGTCACGACGACTCCTCCCGCAACCAGCGCGCGATCTCGGTGTGGTCGGCCGCCGGCCCGAGGGCCGCCAGCGCCTCGTCCCACAGCGCGACGGTCGCCGCCGAGTGCCGGGTCGGGACGGACGTGCTGGCGGCGAGGTCGAGGGCGATGTGGATGTCCTTGACCATGAGCCCCAGCCCGAAGCCGGCGCCGTACGTGCCGGGCAGGATGTGGTTCGGCCACTTGTTCTCGGTCGACCCGCTGCGCCCCGACGAGCCGTTGACCACCTCGAGCATCACCGCCGGGTCGAGCCCGAACTCCTCGCCCACGAGCACGGCCTCCGAGCTGGCGACGAGGTGCGCGGCCGACATGAGGTTGTTCAGCGCCTTGAGCGCGTGCCCCGCACCGACCGGCCCGACGTGCCGGGGCCGGCCCATCGTCGCGAGCACGGGTCCCAGGTCGGCGACGACGTCGTCCGGGCCGCCCACCATCACCGCCAGCGTCCCGGCCCGTGCCCCGGAGACGCCGCCGGAGACGGGGGCGTCGACCAGCACGCGTCCGTTCTCGGCCAGCTGTGCGGCCAGCGCGCGGGTCCTCAGCGGCTCCGACGAGCTCATGTCGACGACGACCCGCGCGGCCTCCAGCTCGGCCACCACCGCCTCCACGGCATCCGAGTTCGGCAGGCACAGCAGCACCGCGTCGGCGCCGGTCGCGGTGTCCGCGGCGGTGTCGACGACGGTCGCGCCCGGCACGGCCGCGGCGAACGCCGCCCGCGCCTCCGGCGACGCGTCGTAGGCCCGCACCGCGATCCCGGCGTCGACCAGGCGCGACACCATCGGCGTGCCCATGTGCCCGAGCCCGACGAACCCCACGGTGGTCACAGCGCGCCCTCCTCGGCGAGGACCTTCTCGGCCACCCGGAACGCCTCCAGGCCCGCCGGCGCGCCGCAGTAGACGGTCGCCTGCAGCAGGGCCTCCTGGATCTCCTCGGTGGTGGCGCCGTTGGTCACCGCGCCGCGCACGTGGACGGCGAGCTCGTGCGAGCGACCGAGCGCCGTGAGCATGACGAGGTTGAGCAGGCTGCGGGTGCGGCGGTCGAGGCCCGGCCGGTCCCAGACGTCGCCCCAGCACGCGCGCGTCACCCACTCCTGGACCGGGCGCGAGAAGTCGCTGACCTGCGCCATCGAGCGCTCGACGTGGGCCTCGCCGACCACTTCCTTGCGCACGGCCAGCCCGCGCTCGAAGCGGGGGTCGCTCCCGTTCGACCCGCTCATCGCGCCGCCTGCCCGTACTCGTCCTCGGACACCTCGTCCAGCCAGGTCGTCGTGCCCAGCGACGTCGCGAGGTGGGTCATGATCGAGTTCGGTCCGGCGCCGTGCCAGTGCTGCTCGCCCGGCGGCACCCACACGACGTCGCCGACGGTCAGCGGCTGCGGCGTCTCGCCGTGGGTGCACACCCAGCCGGTGCCGGCGGTGACGATGAGGATCTGGCCGCGCTCGTGGTGGTGCCAGTACGTGCGCGCACCGGGGGTGAACGTCACCGAGTTGATCGTGGTGCCGTCGGTGGTCGGCAGCACCGGGTCACCCCAGACGGTGCCGGTGAACGTGGCGCCGCGCGCCTCGGTGACCGCGCCCTCGGCGCGCCCGTGGACGATCTTCACGAGACCTCCTGCTGCTGGATCCGGACCCCGCCGGCGAGGTCGCCGAGGGCGTCCACGACGCGGTTGGAGATGACGTCGCCGTAGCCGAGGTGGGCGGCGAGGCCGAAGGACGCGATCGGCCCGGCGGCGTTGAGGGACGGCACGCCGAGGCGGCCGAGCAGCTCGGTGTAGAGGGTCACGTCCTTGGTCATCAGGCGGCTGGTCAGGCCGCCCTCGAGGTAGTCGCCCTCGACGATGCGCGGGAAGCGGTTGCTCGAGGCGAACGACTGCCCGCTGCCGCCGTTGATCGCCGCGAGCAGCGTGCGCAGGTCCAGCCCGGCCCGCTGTCCGGCCACCATCACCTCGGCGGTGGCCGCGAGCGTCACGGCGTTGAGGAAGTTGTTGAGCAGCTTCGCGGTGTGCCCGGCCCCGACCGGGCCGAGGTGGTGGACGGTCGCCGCGATCGGCTCGAGGACGGGCCGGATCGCGTCGACGGCGGCCGCGTCGCCGCCCGCCATGATCGTGAGCGTGCCCTTCTCGGCCGCCGCGGCGCCGCCGGAGATGCCGGCGTCGAGGTAGGTGACGTCGTGCGCCGCCGCCTCCGCGGCCAGGGCGACGGTGGACGCGGGCGAGGCCGTCGACAGGTCGACGACGGTCGTCCCGGCCCGCGCGGCCGGGAGCAGCTCCCGGACCACCGGCTCGACCACCGTCGAGTCCGGCAGCGAGAGCAGCACCGTCGTGGCGCGCCCGGCCACCTCCGCCGGACCGCCCACCGCGTCGACACCGGTCACCGTCGCCACCGGGTCGTACCCGACCACCGGGATCCCCGCGTCGACCAGCCGGCGGGCCATCCGCCCGCCCATGTTGCCCAGCCCGATCATGCCGATCATCGCTGCTCCCCGACGTCGATGCGGATCACCAGGTCGTCGATCCCGGTGCCCGCCGCGCGCCCGGGGAAGCGCCGGCGCACGTCGACGTCGTGGCCGGCGACCAGCACGCGACCGGGACGCGCAGTGAGGTCGCGCAGCGTGTCGAAGCCCGCGTACATGGCCTCGAGGTCGGCCACCACGAAGAACGGGCGGTCCTGCGTGAGCTCGTCGTAGAAGTGCAGGGCGTCGGCGGCGAGCACGACCTCCCCGCCCTCGACGGCGACCCGGCCGATGAGCTGGCCCGGGGTGTGCCCGCCCACCTCGACCAGCGCGAACCCGTCGCCGAGCTCGCAGTAGCCGGTGAACGTCGTGACCCGGCCCTGCGCGTGCGCGTCGGCCAGCGCGGCGATCTCGCCGGCCTCGGTGGAGTGCGCGAACTGGACGCGCCCGGCGTGCGGGCCGGTCCAGAACGCGAGCTCGCGGGCCGTCAGCACGATCTCGGCCGACGGGAAGTGCGCGAGGTTGCCGATGTGGTCGTAGTGCGCGTGGCTGACCACCAGGCGGTCGACCGTCGCGGGCTCGATGTCGAGCGCCCGCAGCGCGTCGACCGGGTCGACCAGCAGCTCGCGCCCCCGCCGGCGTCCGACCTCGGGGTCGAAGCCGCAGTCGACGACCGTCGTGCGCCCGCCGCCGCGGACGATCCAGAAGAAGTAGTCCATCCGGAACGCCTCGTCGGGCTCGCCGTAGACGTGCCAGTTCAGGTACGCCTCGCCGCGGGTCGTGACGCGCGTGCCGTACCGGACGGCCAGCACCTCGTTCATCGGAGACCTCGCAACACCGGGAGCAGGTACTCGAGCAGGCCGTCGGGGTCCTCGGCCATCGGGAAGTGGCCGCGGCCGTCCATGACGACGAGCTCGCCCCCGAGCTGCTCGGCGGCGCGGCGGCTCATCTCGGTGGTCGCGGAGTAGTCGTACTCGCCGCTGAACACGTAGAGCGGGCACGTCGCGCGGCCCAGGCCGGCGGCGATCGGCGGGAAGTCGACCGAGTAGAACGCGGTGTCGCCCTGGTAGACGCCCGGGCCGTTGCTGGCGTAGCCCCACAGCGTCTGCGCGCGCGGGCCTTCGGGGCTGGACGGGGCGATCAGCCCGCCGACCCAGCTGGCCAGGAAGGCGGAGTGGTCGACGTCGGCGCGGTGGGTCCACTCGACGAACCGCCCCGGGCTGCCCAGGCCGCCCTCCAGCGCGCAGACCCCGCGGAAGCGCTCGCCGTGCTCGGCGGCGAGGTAGAGCGCGATCGCCCCGCCCATCGAGCACCCGAGCAGCACCGGCTGGTCGAGCGCCAGGGCGTCGGCGACCGCGAGCACCGTCGCGGCGTAGGTGGCGGTGTCGAGGCGGTAGGTGCGGCGCTGCCAGTCGTCGGGCGGGTCGGAGCGGCCGTGCCAGGGCATGTCGAAGGCGACGACCCGGTGGTGGTCGGTGACCCGCGGGTCCTCGAGCAGGCCGCGGAACTGCCGCGAGTCCGCCCCGGCGGTGTGCAGGCAGAGCAGCGGCGGGCCGTCGCCCGCGGTCTCGACGAAGATCCGCCGGCCGTCGTCGAGGTGCAGGTAGCGCCCCACGCTCGGCCCGAACCCGGGTGGGGCGGGCGCGGGGTCGGGGCGGCGCCGGCGCTCCCCGCCGCGGAGGGCCTCGAGGAACCGGTCGATGGCCGGGGCCGCCCGCGCCCACACCTCGCGCCGGCCGGTGATCCGCTCGCTGCCACGGGTGGCGACGAGCGCCTGCGCCGACGTCGCTCCCCGCGGCGGCGGGTCGGCGCAGAAGTCGGCCCACTCCTCGTCGGAGACCGCGAACCCGACGTCCCAGGTGGCGTTGATCCCCGGCGGGCCCTCGCGGCGGACCGACCCGTCGACCACGCGGACCAGGTGGCGTTCCGCCCCGATCTCCAGCAGCACGCTCCAGTCCGGACCGGGCGGGAGCCCGGCGAGCAGGTCGTCGGTCAGCGGCTCGAGGTCCAGGGTCGAGCTCCGCTCCGCTGCGTCTCCCGCAAGTTCCAGGCCCATCGCGCCTCCTCGTCGAGACCCCGGGTGGTTGACGTCCGGCTGTGGCCGACCCTACGTTGCCGATTGTCTGACAGCCAGACATGAGGAGGGGTCTCGATGGCGAGTCCCGAGCAGGCGGTCACGGCCGCTCCGGCGGAGACCCCGGAGCGCGCGGCCAAGCGGCGGTCGGCGACGCGGGGCGCGTTCTTCGCCGAGTTCGTCGACATGTTCGACATCTATCTGCCGACCGTGATCCTCACGCCGGCGCTGATCTACTTCCAGCCGGCGGGGAGCGTCGACCCCGGGCTCGCGGCGATCTTCACGTCGCTGGTGTTCGTGACGACGCTGGTGGGCCGGCCGATCGGCGCCGCGGTGTTCGGCGCGCTCGCCGACCGCATCGGCCGGCGGCGCAGCACGATCATCTCGGTCACCGGCTTCGGCGTGATCACTCTGCTCATCGCGCTGATCCCGGGCTTCTCGACGATCGGCGTCGCCTCGTACTGGCTGCTCATCGTGCTGCGCTTCCTCGACGGCATCTGCCTGGGCGGCGGGTACACCGGCGCGTTGCCGCTGGCCATGGAGTACTCGACGAAGAGCCGCCGCGGCCTGCTCGGCGGGGTCATCCTCGCCGCGTTCCCGCTGGCCTACGTGGTGATCACGCTGCTGGGCCTGGCGTCGTTCGCGCTGTTCCCGCTCGCCGGACCGGACTCGCCGTACGCGGTGTGGGGCTGGCGCGTGCCGTTCGTGCTCGGCGCGCTGCTGGCGTTCGTCCTCGCCGCCTACTACGTGCGCAGCGTGTCGGAGTCGGAGATCTGGGAGGCCGCCGAGGCCGCGAAGGCCGAGGGCACCTCGCAGGGCGGGGCGGGCCGGCCTCTGCTCGCCGTGCTGCGCAGTCCGACGTTCCTGCAGGTCTTCGGTATGATGACCGGCTTCTGGCTGACCCAGAACCTCGTGACGCTCTTCCTGCCCACGACGGTGCTGCGCAACCTCGTCGGCCTGACGAACACCCAGCTCACCGTCGCGCTGCTGATCGCCTACGTGTGCCTGGTCGGGAGCTACATCGCGTCCGGCGTCATCGGGCAGCGGATCGGCCGGCGACGCTTCTTCGTGATCGCCGGCGTCCTCATCGCCACGGTCGGGGTGGCGCTGATGGCGGTGCTGGTCAACGGCAAGGGCCTGCCGTTCGGGCTGGTGGTGCTGGTGGTGGTCGCGTTCTCGGTGGTCGTCACCGCGCCCTGGGGCGTCGTGCTGCCCTACATCACCGAGCGGTTCCGCACCGACGTCCGCGCCTCGGGGTTCGGGCTCGGGTTCAGCGTGTCGGTGGTGATCCCGTCGTTCTACGCGTTCTTCCTCGAGGGCCTCGGCGGGCTGATGCCCTACGCCGCGGCGGTGCTGGTGCTGCTGGCGCTCGGCGGCGTCCTGGGCGCCGTGGGCGCGGCGGCGGGCCCGGAGACCAAGGACGTCGACTTCGAGTGAGGTGCCCTGCGGGCATGTGAGCAGAAATCAGTGCTCCAGCACTGATTTCCGCTCACCTGGGTGAAGCCCACCTCTGCTGCTCGGCGAGGAAGTGGGCGGCGTCGGCGGTGGCCGGGTAGAGGGCGCGGTAGTGCGCGTGGAACGCGTCGTAGAGCGCCGTCCGCTCGGGGTCGGGGGACACCGTCGCGACCACCGGGTTCCATCGCGCCGCGTCGGCGTCCACGCCGATCGCGCGGGCGGCGAGCAGCGCGTCGCCCAGCGCCGCACCCGTCGTGTCGGCGGGCACCTGCTGCTCCCGGCCCGTCACGTCGCTGACGATCTGCGTCCACAGCCCGCCGCGGGTGCCGCCCCCGACGGCGACGAGCCGAGGCGAGGGGCCGCCCGCGTCCCGGAACGCCTCGAGGTTGTGGCGCACGCCGTGGGCGGTGCCCTCCAGCGCGGCGCGGTAGAGCTCGGCGCGGCCGTGCGACGTCGTCAGCCCGAGGACGAGACCGCGCGCGTCCGGGTCGGAGATCGGCGTGCGCTCGCCGGCGAAGTAGGGCAGCAGGAGCAGCCCGCGCGCGCCGGGCGGGACCGCGGCGGCCTCGTCGAGCAGGGTCGCGTAGTCGGCGCCGACGAGGTCGCGCAGCCAGGCGGTGACCGCCCCCGACGTCGCCATGCCGGCCGCGGTCGTGAACGACCCCGGCGCGACGCCGCGCGTGGCCCACAGTGCCGGGTGCCGCACCGGCGCGTCCGTCACCTGGACCAGGAACATCGTCGTGCCGTACATGACCATCGTGTCGCCGGCGGTCTCGACGCCGACGCTCGCGGCCTCGGCCCAGGCGTCGATCGTCCCGGCCGTCACCGGCGTGCCCTCCCGCAGGCCCGTGGCCCGCGCGGCCGCGGCCGTCACCGTCCCGGCCACCTCGCCGGGCCAGAGCAGGCGGGGCAGCGCGAGGCCGGGGGCGACGACCTCCGCGAGGTCGGTGGCCCAGCCGGCGGCCTCGAGGTCGTACATCGGGTCGCACTGGCTCGCCGAGTGGTGGTCGAGCACGTACTCGCCGGTGAGCCGGTGGACGAGGAAGGAGCTGGCCATGAGGAACAGCCGCGTCCCGGCGTAGACCTCCGGCTCGTGGCGCTGCAACCACCGCCACTTCGGCCCCACCGCCTGGCTCGACAGCGGCGTCCCGCCCCGCGCGACGATCTCCTCGCCGCCGATCTCCTCGGTCAGCTCCGCGATCTCGGCCGTGGCCCGGGTGTCGACGCCGTAGAGGATCGCCGGCCGCAGCGGTCGCCCGTCGGCGTCGGCGGGCAGCAGCACCGGGCCGATGCCGCTGACGCCCACAGCGTCCGGGGTGCCGTGGGCGAGCAGCTCGCGCAGGAGCGCCGCGACGTCCGCCCACCAGACGTCCTCGGCGTCGTGCTCGACCCACCCCGGGTGGGGGAACGACGTCGCGTGCTCGACGTCCGCCCGCGCCACGACGTGCCCGTCGCCGTCGACGAGCACGCCTTTCGACGACGACGTCCCGATGTCGATGCCCAGCACCAGGCTCATGCGACGAGTGTCCCGGACCCGGCGTCTGGCACCCTGCCGCCGTGACGGGCGACGACCAGCAGGACCAGCCGGAGGTCATCGGGAGAGAGCTCGCGGCCATCGCGGCCGAGGAGCTGGCGGCCGAGGTCGCCGCCACCAGCCCGCCGCCGTGGGGTCCGCGGCCCGACCTCGCCGCGACGGCCCACCGCCCGACCCCGCGGACGCTGGCCCTGGGGCTCGGGTCGGCCGTGGTCGTCGCCGGCGTCGTGGTGTGGGGCGTGCGGCGCCGACGCTGACGGGCTCATGCGAGCCAGTGCAGCCACGTCCCGTGCCCGTCGACCCAGGCCAGCGGCTGGTGCCCGTCGCGCACGAGCAGCGACGGTGACGGAACCGGGGGTGGGTCGGGGAGGTCGGGCAGGTCGTCGTACACGGACGTCGCCTCGTTCGCGAGCCGGACGACGCCGAGGTCGGCGACGAGCTCCGCGAACGCCGCCCGCCGCCCGGACGCGACGTAGGCCAGCACGGCCGAGTGGAAGACGACGAGCGTGGCGTCGGCCGGGGCCTGCGCGGCTAGCGCGGGGAGGTCGTCGACGAGGTCGCCGCGCACGATCCGCGGCGGGTCGGCCCGCGCCACCGCGACGGCCGCGTCGAGCCGTTCCTCGCGTCCGTCCTCACCCGGCCAGAGCAGGCAGCGCAGCCAGTCGACGTCCTCGGGGTCCCGGACGTCGAGCGGGTCGAGGTCGATCCCGCCACGCCAGACGACGTCGGGCGTCGCGGTCGGCACCGGGGCCGGGCCGCCGACGTCGCAGGTCAGGACCGGCTCCCCGCCGAGCCGGCGGCCGCCGCCGGGCCACCGGAAGTCGTAGCCGTAGCGGTCGGGGTAGAGGCAGAGCCCGGCGCTGGCGCCGACCTCGAGCAGGGCGAGCGGCCCAGAGGGCAGCGCCGGCAGCAGCGTGGCGCAGCGGGCGGGCTCGTTGGTCTGGGTGCGGCGGGCCAGCATCGTCGCCGTCACCTCGTCGCGGCGCCCCAGCACGACGTCGCGGAACGCCGGGTAGCCCGCCGGCACCCCGGCGAGGTGACGGACGGTCGCCAGCAGCAGGTTGGGCTGGCGCTTGCCCGGCGGGAGGCGCTCGAGCAGCGTCAGCACCTCGTGGTCGTCGGCGACACCGAGGGTCAGCTCCTGGTAGAGCGGGCTGCGGCCCTCGGCCTCGTGCACCGCGAACCGCCGGTAGTTGTCGGCGACGGTGCGCTCGAGCTCGTGCCCGATCACCAGGCGAGCGGCAGGCGGTGCAGCCCGTAGATCAGGGTGCGGTGACGGAACTCGGGCTCGCCGTCGAGCCGCAGCGTCGGGAACCGCCGGAACAGCGCGGGGAACGCCACGCGCATCTCGATGCGGGCCAGCGGCGCGCCGAGGCAGTGGTGGATGCCGTGGCCGAAGGCGAGGTGCGGCGACGGGGCGCGGGTGACGTCGAGCGTGTCGGGGTCGGCGACCACCTGGGGGTCGTGGTTCGCGGCGGCCAGCGAGCCGATCACCAGGTCCCCGGCGGCGACCGGGTGACCGCCCAGCGTCGTGTCCCGCACGACCGCGCGCGGGAAGCCGCCGTGCACGACGGTCAGCCAGCGCAGCAGCTCCTCGACCGCGGCGTCGACGCTCTCGGGATCGTCGCGGACGCGGGCAAGCTGGTCGGGGTGCTCGAGCAGCGCGAGCGTGCCCAGCGACAGCATGTTCGACGTCGTCTCGTGCCCGGCGACGAGCAGCAGGTTGCCGATGCCGACGAGCTCGTCGTCGGTGACGTCGCCGGAGTGCTCGCGGATCAGCATGCCGAGCAGGTCGTCGCCGGGGTCGGCGCGGTGGCGGGCGACCAGCGAGGTCATGTAGGCCCGCGACTCGTCGGCCAGGCGCATCCGTTCGGGCGGCGGGGTCGTGCCGTCGAGCGTGCGGGCGCTGCGCTCGGTGAACTCCGCGCGGTCGTCGTAGGGGACGCCGAGCAGCTCGCAGATGACCATCGACGGCACCGGCAGCGCGAAGTCCTCGACGAGCTCCGTCCGGCCCGCGCGCTCCATCGCGTCGAGGTGCTGGGTGACGATCTCCTCCACCCGCGGGACCAGCCGCTTCATCCGCTTGACCGTGAACTCGCCGGTGAGCATCCGCCGCAGCCGCGTGTGGTCGGGCGGGTCCTGGCCGAGCAGGTTGCCGGCCTGGCGCCGGCGCCACTCCTTCATGTCCCGCCCGGCCTCGACCATCGCCGGCGGCGGGGGCACGGCGTCGAGCCGGAAGCGCTCGGGGTCGCCGTGCAGCTCACGCACGTCGGCGTAGCGGGTGACCATGGTCGCCGCGTGCCCGAACGGCGTCGCCACCCGGGCCGTCTCCCCCGACGCGCGCAGGGCCGTGACCTCGGGCAACAGCTCGAAGCCGTCGCGCTGCGCGGCCACCTCGCCGGTCCACGCCTCGTGGGCCACCTGGTCGGTCATCCCGGTCCTCCCGTCGACGGCGTCGGGTCCCCTCACCCCGATCGTGCTCCTCGACGCCGGCGCACGCCCACCCGTGACAGAGACGTCCCGTTCGGACGCGCACCACCGGTGCGAGCAACGCGGCATTGCTGGCGTCCACCGCCAGGATCGCCACATCCTCGAGGCGCCGACACGCCGTCAGGGCAGGGGGCGGGCGTCGGCGCGCAGGCTCGCCCACGGGTCGGTCTTGCGGGCCAGGCGCCGCGGGATCGAGCGGACGTCGTGCTGGTCGGGCGTGACGCGGCCGAGCTCGTCCCAGTCGAGCGGGGTCGCGGTCGGTCCGCCGGGGCGGGCGCGCGGCGAGTAGGGCATGACGGCGGTCTGGCCGTAGGCGTTGCGACCGATGTCGAGGAACGTGCGCCCGCCGCGGGCGTCCTTGCGCACGGCCGTCGTCAGGTCGTCGGGGTGCTCGGCGACGACGGCCTCGGCGATCTCCTCGGCGACCTCCCGGACGCGGTCGTGCCCGGCGGACCCGTCGAGCGGGGCGACGACGTGGTAGCCGCGGCTGCCGGTGCTCTGCAGGTACGCGACGAGCCCGCGGCCCTCGACGGCCGCCCGCACCGCCCGCGCGACGTCGCGGATGCCGGCGAGATCGGCGGTCTCGCCGGGGTCGATGTCGACGATCAGCCGGTCGGGGTGCTCCAGCGACCCGGCCACGGCGTTCCAGCCGTGCAGCGTCACCGTGCCGAACTGGACCAGCCGGACGAGGTCGGCCACCTCGGCGACCTCGGGGTGGTGCACGACGTCGTCCGCGCCCCTCTTGGCATCGCGGCGCGGCGTGTCGACGGTGTGCAGGCCCTTCGGCGCCCGCTGCCCGGCGTCCTGCTGGACGAAGCCGCCGGCGTCGAGCCCGTCCGGGAAGCGCTGGAGGGTCAGGGGCCGGTCCGCCAGGTGCGGCAGGACCGTGCCCGCGATCGCCTCCCAGTAGCGCGCGAGATCGGCCTTCGTGAGGTCGTCGCCGCCCTCGCGGGCGGGCAGGAGGACCTTGTCGGGGTGGGTGACGTCGATGCCGGCGACGGTCAGGGCCTGCATGCCCAGCGTTTGCCTCCGGCTGCGGGGTGACAAACCCGCCGGTCGTGGACCGTGTCCGGCTCTCGAAGCGCATGTCGCGCGTACTGCGCCACGACCCGGCCCGCGTCGGGCTGACGCTCGACGCCGAGGGGTGGACGCCGCTCGACGCGCTCTGCCGCGCGCTCGGGGTGGCGCGCGCGGACGTCGAGGACGTCGTCGCGCACGGCTCCAAGCAGCGCTTCGAGCTCGCCGGCGACCGCGTCCGCGCCCGCTACGGCCACTCCCTGCCCGGCCACGTCGAGCTGCCCGCCGCCGTGCCGCCGCCGACGCTGTTCCACGGGACGTCGGTGGCCGTGGTGGACGCGATCCTGCGCGAGGGCCTGAGCGCCGGCGGGCGCCAGTACGTGCACCTGTCGCCGGACCCGGACACGGCCCGCACGGTGGGGGCGCGCCACGGCCGCCCGGTCGTGCTCGGCGTCGACGCCGGCGCGGCGGCCCGCGACGGCGTCGTCTTCCGGCGGGGCAACGACGACACGTGGCTCACCGACGCCCTCGACCCCCGCTACCTGCGCCGCGCCTGAGCACCGGGGGTCGTCAGCGTGGCGTCCACGCTGACGTTCATCGTCAGGAAGTCCGCCGGCTCGGCAGAGCCAGGACGAGATCCACCAGCACCCGCGGCCGGACGTCGACGCCCGCGAGCCCGTCGAGGCGGTGCCACGCGAACGCGAGGTGCGGCTCCTGGCTCACGGGGTCGGCGGCGTCGATCTCGACGGCGAAGACGTGGTCGATCTCCCGGTGCGCTTCGCCGTCCTGCACGAAGTCGTTGCGCACCTCGCCCAGCGCCTCGACGACCGTCGCCCCGACGTCGATCTCCTCCCGCAGCTCCCGCACCACCGCGTCGCGCGGGCTCTCGCCGTCCTCGACGTGGCCGCCGGGGAAGAACCAGTAGCCGGCGACGAGGTCCCGGACGAGCAGCAACCGACCGTCGCGGACGATCACGGCGCGGGCGACGACCTCGGGCACGGCAGGGATCCTGGCCGCCGCGAGGTCACGAACGGGTCACGGCGTCGCCGAACCGCCACCACGCCCCTGCCCACCCTCCCTAGCGTCCGCAGCCATGACCGAGCGCGGACGGGCGTGGCTGATGGGGCTGGGCCTGGTGCTGCTCATGCCCGTCGTGGCGCTCGGGCTCTCCCTCGTCTCGCCGGCCTTCGGCAAGACCGTGTCCTGGACCAGTGCGTCCGGGCTCCTCGCCGCCGTGCTCATGGCGCTGATCGTCCTGCTCGTCTCCCGCGTGCGGGGCCTGACGCGGGTGCTCGGTGTCGAGATCGGCGTGCGGGTGCACCGCCGGCTCGGGGTGGCGGCGGCCGGGTTCACGCTCGCGCACGTCGTGGCCTCGATGCTGCACTCCCCCAAGGGCCTCGGGATGCTCAACCCGTTCCTCGTCGGCCCGCCGATCCAGGCCGGCATCGCGGCGACGGCGCTGATGGTCCTGGGCGTCGTGGTGCTGCCGCGGCGGGCCGTCCGGCGCTACGGGCAGATCGCCCGGGTGCACGCCGTGCTCGGGGTCCTCGTGGTGCTGCTCGTCGGGGTGCACGTGTGGCTCTTCGGGCACCTGGCGGAGAACCCGCTGGTCGGCGTCCTCGGCGCGCTGCTCGGCGCCGTCGTGCTGGTCGTCCTGCTGCAGCGCTGGGTGGTGCGGCCCGCGCTCGGCACGGGCGCCTACGTCGTGACGGCGGTCCGCCCGGAGTCGCCGAGCACCTCGACGCTCGTGCTCGCCCCGACCGCCTCCGCGCTCGACCCGCCGCCCGAGCCCGGGCAGTTCGTGTGGCTGCGCCTGCGGCGCACCCCGGTCGCGGAGGAGCACCCGTTCACGATCGCCGCCTCGACCCGCTCCGGGCTCGTCGAGCTGACGATCCGCGACCAGGGCCCGTTCAGCGGCGGCCTGCACGACCTCGAGCCCGGCCGACGGGTGTGGCTCGACGGGCCGCACGGCGCGTTCGTGCCCCCCGAGGTCGCGGAGCGCGCGGACGGCGGGCTGGTGCTCATCGCCGGCGGGGTGGGCGTCACGCCGATCATGAGCATCCTGCGCGCCCACGCCGCCGCGGCCGACCCGCGTGCCCACACCCTGCTGCTCGCGGAGTCCGAGGGCGAGGCACTGTTCGCCACCGAGATCCTCGCGCTGTCGCACCGGCTGGACCTGTCGGTGCTGCGCACCGGCGGGCGGCGCGTGGACCCGGAGATGCTCAGCTCCGTGCTGCCCGACGGCGTGCCCGAGAGCCACCAGTACTTCGTCTGCGGGCCGCCCCCGCTGGTCGGCGCGACGCTGCACGGGCTCGGCCGCCTCGGCGTCCCGGCCCGCGCGATCACGACCGAACGCTTCGGCTGATCCCGCCGTCCACCACGATGGGGGGTGTGGCGCGACGGTGGTTCCTGCTGGGCCTGCTGGGCCTGCTCGCCGTGCTCGCCGCCTGCTCCGCGCCGGCCCCCGCCCCACCGCCCGACCTGCGCGTCATGACCTGGAACGTGCAGACCCACGCCCACGAGCCCGGCGAATGGGCCCCGACGATCGCCCAGGCCCGCCCGGACGTCGTCGCCCTGCAGGAGATCTGCGCCGGCGAGGCCGACGAGCTGGCCGACATCCTGCTGCACGACTGGGGGCTCACCTACCAGTCGGTCCCCGGCCCGGTGCGGCCGCCGACGCGGGCCGAGGCGCGCGCTCCCGTCAACGCCGCGCTCGGCCCGGCCTGCAGCACCGGCCCCGACGACGTGCAGTTCGGGCTGGCCGTCCTGTCACGGCTGCCGGTGAGCGCGCCGGCCGTCGTCACCTACCCGCCCGACCGGCGCGACGAGCAGCGCGGCTACCTGAGGGTGCGGGTGACCACGCCCGCGGGCGCGGCCGTCACCGTCCACGACACCCACCTGGGGCTGGGCGGCGTCGCCGACGCGCAGGTCCGCGAGCTCGCCGACGACGCCGCCCGCGCGACGCCGGCCGTCGTGTTGGGCGACCTCAACCTCCCCGCCGGCGACCCCGGGCTCGCGCCGCTGCGAGAGGGCCTCACCGACGTCGACCCCGGCGGCCGCTTCCCCACCACGCCCGAGGGCGCCATCGACCACGCCTTCCTGCGCGGGCTCACGCCCGTCGGGCCGCCCACCACGCCCCCGACCAGCGCGTCCGACCACCTCCCACTCGTCGTCGACCTGCGGGTGACGCCGTGACCGGCCGCTTCGTCGTCCAGCGACACCACGCCTCGACGCTGCACTTCGACGTCCGGCTGGAGATCGACGGCGTGCTCGTGTCGTGGGCCGTGCCCAAGGGCCCGTCGACCGATCCCCGCGTCCGCCGCCTCGCCCGCCGCGTGGACGACCACGCGCTGTCCCACCTCGACGTCGAGGGCCGCCTCGGGAGCGGCACCGTGATCGTCTGGGACACCGGCACCTACACCATGCGCGACGCCGACAGCTCGCCCGCCGAGGCGCTCGCCGCGGGCCACCTCGTGGTCGTGCTCGACGGCCGCAAGCTCGCCGGCGCCTACGCCCTCACACAGACGCACGACGACTACTGGCTCATGGTCAAGACCCGGGACGAGCACGCCGGCGACCCGATCGCCGACGACACCTCGACCCTCACGGGCCGCACCAACGACGACTACGCCTGAGCCGGCACCGCGAGCACGTCGGCCAGCGGCGTCGCCGGGCGCCCGATCAGGCGGGCCAGGGTCGGGTCGGCCGGCGCGAAGTCGCCGCGGCGGGACGCCGCGAACATCGTGAGGAACATGCGCGCGGCCGCCTCGGGCACGCCGTGGGCCACCTGCTCGGCGACGAAGTCGTCGTCGGACACCACCACGCGGCGGATCGTCCGCCCGGCCGCCTCCGATGCAAGCGCGGCCACGTCGTCCATGGTCAGCGCCTCGGGCCCCGTCAGCGGTGGGGTGAGCCCGTCGAAGGTCTCGCTCGTCAGCGCCAGGGCGGTGACGTCGGCGAGGTCGCCGTGGGTGGTCCAGGCGACGGGGCCGTCGGCGGGCAGGCGGAGCTCACCGGTGTGCCACGCGCCCGCCAAGAGCACCGGCACCGTCGAGGCGTAGAAGCCGTTGCGCAGCGACGTCCACGCGACGCCGCAGCCGCGCAGGATCTCCTCGGTCGCGAAGTGATCGGGCATCGGCGCCATCGGCGAGGTCGGGTCGGCGCCCATGTGCGCGGTGTAGAGCACGCGCCGCGCCCCGGCCGCGAGGGCCGCCTCGATCGCCGTGCGGTGCTGGCGCAGGGCCTCCTCGCCCAGCACGTTGGCCGAGACGACCAGCACCTGCGTCGCGCCCTCGAACGCCGCGGCCAGGCTCGCCGGGTCGGTGTAGTCGCCGCGGCGGACGCGCGCGCCGCGCGCCGCGAGGTCGGCCACCTTCTCCGGCTCGCGCACGCTCGCCCCGACCTGCTCGGCGGGCAGGCGGTCGAGCAACCGCTCGAGGACGGCACGGCCGAGCTGGCCGCTCGCCCCGGTCACGACGATCATCGGCTTCTCCTGTTTCCAGCGGTAACGGTGAGACGGTAGCACCGTTGTTAGCGATGGAAGCACGATCTCGCTATCGTCGCCACCGTGGAGGACGAGAAGCCCCGCGCGCGGATCGTCGCGGCCGCGCTGCGCCTGCTCGAGGAGGGTGGGGCCGACGTGGTCTCGACGCGGGCGGTCAGCACGGCCGCCGGGGTGCAGGCGCCCACCATCTACCGGCTCTTCGGCGACAAGCAGGGCCTGCTCGACGCCGTCGCCGCCCAGGGGTTCGCGGCCTACACCGCGAGCAAGAGCGCCGGCGAGCCGCACCCGGACCCGGTCGAGGAGCTGCGCCGGAGCTGGGACGAGCACGTCGCGATGGGCCTCGCCCACCCCGCGCTCTACGAGCTGATGTACGCCCGCACCCGCCCCGGCTCGCCGGCCATGGAGGCGGCCGCCGCCGTGCTGGCGAAGCGGATCGGGCGCATCGCCGAGGCCGGGCGCCTGCGGGTGCCCGAGGAGCGTGCGGTCGCCCTCGTCCGCGCCGTGGGCGAGGGGACCACGCTGACGCTCCTCGCGACGCCCGAGGAGCACCGCGACCCGCAGCTCGCGGCCACCGCCCGCGAGGCCGTCATCGCCGCCATCACCACCGACGCCCCGGCTCTGGCGTCCCCGGGACCCGTGCCCGCGGCGTCGGCCCTGCGCGCGGCGCTGCCCGAGGTCGACGCCCTGAGCCCGGCCGAGGCGGCGATGCTGCGGGAGTGGCTGGACCGCATCACCGGCGCGCAGTGAGCCGGCTCCCCAGCGCGTAGCTGGTGGCGTCGGCGCGGTTCCGGGCGCCGATCTTGCCGTAGACGTTCGCGACGTGGCGCTCGACGGTGTGCACGCTCAGCGTCAGGGCGCGGGCGATCTCCTTGTTGCTGGCCCCGCCCGCGAGCAGGTCGAGCACCTCGCGCTCGCGCCGGCTCAGGGCGTCGACCGGGCACGTCCCGGCGCTGCGCTCCAGCCCCGCCCGCGACGCCGCGGCGAAGAGTGGCGCCCGCCAGTGCTCGTGCAGCCGCAGCGCCGCGGCGAAGTGCTCGGCGGCCTCGGCGTGCCGGCCCGTCGTGGCGCAGGTCAGCCCGAGGTAGTGGTCCACGGCGCCCCACCAGGCCACGACCCCGAGGTAGGCGATGCCGCCCCGGTAGGGGGCGAGCAGGTCGTGCAGCGTCGCCGCGTGCTCCGCGTGCCCGAGACGGGCGGCGCTCTCGGCGAGGATCCCGATGCTCCCCAGCCACAGCGAGTCCCGGCGGAGGACCGCACAGCGGTCCGCCACGAGGCCGTCGAGCGCCGCGTGCGCCTCCGCCGTACGGCCGGTCTCGGCGAGCAGGAGCGCGAGCTGGCAGCGGAAGGTGACCAGGACCGGCCACCGGGCGACCTGCTCCCGCACGGCGTCCTCGACCTCGGCGATGCGGCCCGCCTGGCGCAGCAGCAGGAAGCGCTGCGCGGCGGCGTAGAGGCCCGCCGGCTGGACCCCGAGACGCCGGCCCTCGCCCTCCGCCCGCCCGACCTCGTCGAGGGCGCCGTCGAGGTCGCCGTCCATCGCCGCGCGGGTGGCGCGGAAGACCTGCCGGTACCAGCGGACCAGGGGGCGGTTGCTGCGCCGCGCCAGCGCCGCGAGCCCGTCGATCTCGGCGTCCGCGGCCGCGAGGTCGTGCTGGAGGCGGTCGGGCACGAGCATCCGGCGGGCGCCGAGCTCGAGGTCCTCGTCGTCGAGTGACCGCGCGAGGTCGAGCAGTTCCCGCCCGACGGCGAGCCGTTCGTGGAGGTCGTCGGGACCGCGCATGACGTACTGCCGCGCCGCCAGGGCGCCGGCGAGGCAGTGCGGGTCGCCCAGGGTGCGGGCGTCGTCGACGGCCTGGCGGGCCAGCGCGCGGGAACGCTCGAGGGCCGGGCTCCAGTAGAGCTCCGCGGCCAGCCGGGCCCGCAGCTCGACGTCGGTGACGGTGACGGCGTCGTCGGGTCGCCGGGCGAGGGTCCGCTCGAAGGTCCGCACGAGCGCGACGTCGACCGTGCCGGCCGAGAGGACCTGGTCACCGAGCTCGAGCGCCGCGGCGGCCATCGCGGCGTCCGAGCCGGCCCGGGCGGCGAGCTCCCACGCCTCGTCCAGGGCGCGGCGGGCCTCGGTCAGGTCCCCCGCGCGGCCGGACGCCCGGCCCAGCTTGATCAGCAGGCCGCCCCGGGCGGGGTCCCCGGGCTCGACCAGGGCGAGGGCCTGCCGGGCCCAGTCGGCGGCCGTCCCGTGGGCCGTCGTCGCCGCGGCCCGGTCGGACGCGCGCTCGGCGAGGTCGCGGGCCCGGGCGCGCGCCGCGGGTGAATCGATCGCCTGCACGGCGTGGTGGGCGATCACCGCGGCGTAGGCGGGCTCGTCCGCGAACGGGGCGAGCGCGGCGAGGGCGCGGGCGTGCAGGACCACCCGCTGCGCGGGCGGGATCTGCTGGTAGAGCGCCTGCTGCACAAGGACGTGCCCGAAGCGGTAGTACGCGGTCCGGCCGGCCGGCGGGGTCAGCAGGCCCCCGCGGACCGCCGGGGCGAGGGCGGCGGCGACGTCCTCGGTCCCGGTCCCCCGCATCGCGGCGAGCAGGGACGGCACCACCTCGCGCCCGAGCACCGCGGCCTCGCCCAGCGCCTCACGGGTGTCGGCGGGCAGGCGCTCCACGTGTGTGCGGATCGCCGCCTCGGCCGACACCGGGACGGCCTCGGCGTCGCCGAGCCGCAGGACCTCGCCGAGGAAGAACGGGTTGCCGCCGGTCCGGTCGTGCAGCAGGTCCACGTCGAGGTCGGTGGCGCGGTCGGCGACGGCCCGCACGAAGGCCGCCGTCCCCTCCCGCGACAGACCCGCGAGCCGGAGCACGTCGGCGCCCGCCTCGCCCACGAGGGCGGCCACGGGGTGGTCGGCGGGCACCTCGCCGTCGCGGTAGGTGCCGACGCACAGGACGGGCTGGTCGAGCGTGGTGGTCACGGCGAAGCGCAGCAGCGCGAGGGACGCCTCGTCCGCACGGTGCAGGTCGTCGAACACGAGCACGGCAGGGCGGGCCGCCGCGGCGTCGGCGAGC
This sequence comes from Actinomycetospora chlora, assembly GCF_039542135.1. Classification (NCBI taxonomy): domain Bacteria; kingdom Bacillati; phylum Actinomycetota; class Actinomycetes; order Pseudonocardiales; family Pseudonocardiaceae; genus Actinomycetospora; species Actinomycetospora chlora. Next base: position 54,559 of record NZ_BAABHO010000010.1, on the reverse strand, counting down.
AGCTCGGTGACCGTGTCGAACAGGCGGAAGCGGTCGCCGTCCGGCGCCGCGCCGGTCAGGGCCTCGAGCGCCGTCGTCCAGCGCTCGCTGCCCGCCGTCCGCGCGAACGACCGGAACACCTGGATCCACGGCCAGAACGGGGGTGCACCGTCGGTCTCCAGGCACCGGCCCCACGCGGCGACGTGACCGGACGCCCGGGCGTGCTCGACGGCGATCCGGGCCAGCGAGCTCTTCCCCACCCCGGGCTCGCCGGCGAGCAGGACGAGGCGGCCGTGACCGTCGGCGGCCTCGTCGACGCGCTGCCGCAGGCGGGCCTCCTCCCGGTCCCGTCCGATGAGCGCCCCGGCGGCCAGCACCTGCCTCAGCGTAGGTACTCCGACCCCGTCGACCCAGCCTCCTGCGCTGCGCGACGACACCGCTACCGCCCGCCACTACATGGTTTCCGGGATGTCGCGCCGCTCCCGCCGCGACCACGCTCGCACCATGACCGACCAGGTGGTGGTGACCGGGGCGAGCGGGTGGGTCGGCGGGCACGTGTGCCGGGTGCTCCACCGGCTCGGGTGGGACGTCGTCGGCGTCTCCCGCACGCCCGACCGGGCCCGCGCGGCGCACCCGTCGTGGCGGTGGATCGGCGTCGGTGACGAGCTCGAGTCGGCCGTCACCGAGGCCGGCCGCGTGATCAACCTGGCCGGTCGCAACGTCTTCGAACAGCCGTGGACCCCGGAGTTCGTCGCCGCGATGCGCGCGAGCCGGGTCGGGACGACGGCGCGGGTGGTCGACGCGCTCGGGCGCACCCGCGTCGCGAACCCGGTGCTGGTCAGTGCGAGCGGCTTCCTCGTCTGCGGCGACGGCGGCGAGGCGCCGCTCGACGACGACCGACCGGCGAGCCGCGAGCTCGTCCTCGGCGACGTCTACACCGACTGGGAGGCCACCGCCCGCGCCGCCGAGGGGCCGGCGCGGGTGGCGATCCTGCGGCTCGGAGTGGTCCTGGGCCCCGACCACGGCGCCTTCCCCCAGCTCCGGGCGCCCTTCGACGCCGGCCAGGGCGTGGTGCTCGGTAGCGGATGGCAGTGGGTTCCCTGGGTCCACCTCGTCGACGCCGTCGGCCTGCTCGTCGAGGCCCTGACCGACCCCCGCTACCGCGGCGTCGTCAACGCCGTGGCGCCGCAGCCGGCGCGGCACGACGACGTGGCCCGGGCCCTCGGCGAGGCGCTCGGCGTGCCCTGGCAGAGCTGGGTGCCCGACGACCAGGTCGTCGCGTCCCTGGGCGGGGCCGCCGAGCTGCTGGTGCACAGCCACCGCCTCGTGCCCCGCCGGGCGCTCGAGATCGGCTTCGAGTTCGCCCACCCCGACATCGCCGGCGCGGTCAAGGACCTCGTCGCCGCCGCACCACCACACACCGAGGAGAAGTCATGGACCGACTGACCGGCAAGGTCGCGATCATCACCGGCGGCGAGAGCGGCATCGGGCGGGCGTCCGCCGCCGCGATGGTCGACGAGGGCGCGCAGGTGCACCTCGTCGGCCTCGACGCCGACGCCCTCAAGCAGGCCGCCGCCGAGCTCGGCGACGAGCGCGCGGCGTTCACCCGCGCCGACGTCACCGACGAGGAGGCCGTGCGCCGGGCCGTCGGCGAGGCCGTCGAGCGCTTCGGGCGTCTCGACGTCGTGTTCTCCAACGCCGGCAACACCGGCGCCGTCGCCCCGATCGAGGACTACCCCTCCGACGAGTTCGCCCGCACCCTGCAGATCCACGCCCTCGGCGCCTTCCACATGATCAAGCACACCTCCCCGCACCTGGTTGAGGGCGCCAGCATCATCATCACCTCCAGCGTCGTCGGGCTCATGGGCTTCGCCGGCATCAGCGGCTACGTCGCGGCCAAGCACGCCCAGGTCGGGATGATGAAGGCCGCCGCCAAGGAGCTCACCCCGCGGCGCATCCGCGTCAACTCCCTGCACCCCGGGCCGACCTCGACGCCGTTCCAGGACTCCATCGAGATGCGCGCCACCGGCCTGCCCCAGCAGGAGGCCGCCGCCGCGTTCGACGACCTCGTCCCGCTGGCCCGCCACGCCACCCCCGCCGAGATCGCGAAGACCGTCGTCTACCTCGCCTCCGACGACAGCGCCTACATGACCGGCGCGACCGTCGCCGTCGACGGAGGTCTGACGATCTGACCGCAGGGGCAGGCTGGGGCCATGACCGTCGACTACGGCCCCCACGGATCGAGCCTGCGCGACCTGCCGCGGCTGCGGCGGACGCGCCGGCGCCGGTCGTCGAGCTGGGACCGCACCGGGGGCAACGACGACCGCGCGACCGTCCGCCCGGGCGGGACCGTGACGCTGCTCGACGTCGCCGGTGCCGGCGTCGTCACCCACGTCTGGATCACGGTCGCCGGCTCGCGCAGCCTGCGGCACCCGACGGGCCACGTCCCCGACCTCCTGCGCCGCCTCGTCCTGCGCGCGTGGTGGGACGGCGAGGAGCACCCCAGCGTCGCGGTCCCGCTCGGGGACTTCTTCGGCGTCGGGCACGGGCGGACCACGAACTTCGTGTCGCTGCCCCTGCAGATGAGCCCGGAGGACGGCAAGGCGTTCAACTGCTGGTTCGCCATGCCGTTCGCCGCGGGCGCGCGGATGGAGATCACGAGCGAGGTCGACGACGCCGACGTGCTCGTCTACTCCTACGTCGACTACGAGGAGCTCGACGAGGTCGGCGACGACGTCGGGCGCTTCCACGCGCAGTGGCGCCGGCAGCTGACCCAGGGCGTCCGGCCGGGCCCGTCGAACGCGGACTACCAGTTCGGGGGCACCAACCTGACAGGAACCGACAACTACACGATCCTCGAGGCCGAGGGGCACGGGCACTACGTCGGCTGCGTGCTCAACGTCCAGAACCGGCGCCGGACCCGGAAGTGGAACTGGTACGGCGAGGGCGACGACATGATCTTCATCGACGGCGACGTCTGGCCGCCGACCCTGCACGGCACGGGCACCGAGGACTACGTCAACACCGCCTGGTGCCCGACGCAGAGCTACTCGGCGCCCTACCACGGCGTCACCCTGACCGGCGGCAAGAACTGGCGCGGACCGGTGAGCCTGTACCGCTTCCACATCGAGGACCCGGTGGTGTTCCAGCGCTCGATCCGCGTGAGCATCGAGCACGGCCACGCCAACCGCCGCAGCGACGACTGGTCGTCCGTCGCGTACTGGTACCAGGCCGAGCCACACGTCCCGTTCGACCTGGCGCCGGTGGCCGAGCGCCTACCGCTGCGGTGAGCCCGTCAGTCCCACCAGAACTTCCACAGCCGGGCCCGGCGGATCTCGCGCGCGTACGAGCGCGGGGAGTACGGCTCGCGCCCGTCCTGTGGATCGATCTGGTCGGGGCAGAAGGCGAAGTGCTCTGCGGCGACGCGCTCCGACTCCTCGCGTGTCCGCGGTGGATCCGCCACGACGAGGACCAGCGTGAAACCGCCGATCCAGACCAGGGTCGCACCGAACCGCTCCTCCCAGCTCCGCAGGACCGCGCTGAGCCCGACGAGGTCCTGGTGTGGATAGTTGATGACCCCGCACCAGCCGAGCGCGGCCGGAACATCGGCCGGACGTTCGGCGTCGACGACCGCGAGAGAGGCGAGGTCGCCGGCCTCGCGCCCGAAAGACACCGCTTCGGCCAGCGTGGCGCGGCGCCGCGAGCGGTCGGTGCCCGACGCGCGGATCAACGGCGGGAACGCGCCGGTATAGGGGTCCAGGCACGCGCAGCCGTCGGGGCAGGGTCCAGGCCACCAGCGGGACAGCACCTCGGCGGGGTCGTGCTCCCCGACCGCGACCGCGAGGTCTGAAGGAACGGGCACCTCGCCGAACCACTGCGTCGTGTCGGGTCCGAACCAGACCGGAGAGCGTTGCGTCCTCGGGGCGGCCCGGAGGAGGTCCTCGTACGACCGTGCCGGATCGTCGACGTCGAGGTAGCGGAACGGGGTGGCTGAAGCAGGATCATCGATCGTCACACGAGGTTGGACGGTGCCCGCGTCCCCACGGTTCCGAGGACCTGGCGGGTGTGGACGTGCCCCGCGGCGACCGAGGTCACTGGCCGTTCGACGAGGGTCACACCCCTCCGAAGTGGCAGGGCGACCCCGGCTCCACGCACCATCGGGCATCCGAGAGAGAGGTGCCCCCATGGACCCCCAGGAGCGCTACGACCGCTTCGTCTCCGCCCTCGGCTTCCGTGCCGGCATGGCCGACACGGCGACGCCCGGACTGGAGCTGACCGACCTCGACGGCGAGCCCGTCGACCCGACCGTGCACCTGCACGTCTGCCCCCAGACGCTCGCCGAGCACGTGGGCGTCGACGACGTCGAGACCCCCGCGGTGCCCGAGGCCGGCGACGTCGAGTCCGACGAGCTCGACGACCCCGAGGCCGCGCGCCTGCAGACCCTCCTCGCCCAGATCGAGGAGGCGATCCTCGTCCGCGAGCCGGGGCACGACCACCTCGTGCTCGTCGACGGCGGCGTCAGGGCCGTGACCTCGGCGGACGCCTGACGCTCAGTTCCGCGACGCCCGGCGGGCCTCGATGTCGTCGGCGCTCAGCGCGACGGCGACGCAGAACGTCTCGGACGCCTCAACGGCCGTCCTGGCTCGCTGTAGGTAGGCGGCCGCCGGGTGGCGTGCGCACAGCATCGCCACGGCACGTCGCACGTTGTCGGCGGTCCGAGCGATCTGCTCCTCGAGCGGCGCGCCGGCCACGGGAACGATCTCGGCGCCGTGGTGGCGCTGTGCCGCGATCACACACATCGCCACGGTCTTCGCCCGGACCCCGGTGAGGGGGCAGCGCGCGCGGAGGAAGCTCGGCTCGTCGTCTCCGGTCATCGGCGCTCCCTCCACGACGGTCGTTGAGCATCGCCGGGACGGACCTCCGAAGCGCCGTGGCGCGCCGGTGGAGAACCGGACATCCGGCGCAATCATCCGAACGCCTGCGGGCAGGAGCGCGGGGTCGCCACGCTGGTCCACCGGGAGGTGGCGCCGCGTGTCCGATGGCTACCAGGTCGACGTCACCGCGCTGCGGGCCGCCGCCGACGGCATCGCCCGCACCGTCGGGCAGGTCAGTGCCCACCCCGTGGCGGGGCTGGCCGACGGCGGGGACGCCCTCGGCCACCCACGTCTGGCGACGAGCCTCGCCGCGTTCTGCGAGCGCTGGCAGGCCGGGGTGACGCGGCTGGTCGAGGACGGCCGCGCCGCGGGCGACCACCTCGGCCAGGCCGGGGCGGCCTACTCCCGCGCCGACGAGGCCGGCCACCAGGGCCTCGACGGCGTCGTGCGCGGCACGGGCCCCGACCCGGCGCCGCGCTGATGGCCGAGCTCGGCGAGTCGATCGACCCACGCGCCCTCGTGCCGGGCGAGCCCGACGCCGCGCGGGCGATGGCCCGCTCGATGAGCGCCTACGCCGGCAACCTGCACCAGGCCGGCGACGGCCTGGCGGCCATCACCACGCCGGAGGGCTGGACGGGCGAGGCCGCCGACGCGTTCCGTCAGCGGTTCGCCGTCCAGCCGCCGGCGTGGCAGGACGCAGGCGACGCCTTCACCACCGCGAGCCGGGCCCTCGACGTCTATGCGGAGACCCTGGAATGGGCTCAGCGCCAGGCCGCCGAGGCCGTCCGTGTCTCGGGCGAGGCCGGGCCCCAGGCCCGTGATCTGCTCAACCGGGCTCGGGGCCAGCTCGTCGTTGCGGGTGACGACGCCGCTCGCGCGCTGGACGAGGCCGCCGCCATGGCGCCGGAGCAACACGGCGTCTGGGACGGCGTCGGCGCCGTCCTCGGCGATATCGGTGACGCCGCCGTCGACGTCGGGCGCAACGTCGTCAACGCCGCGGCATCACTCGGCAACGCCGCCGTCCACCATCCCGCCGACGTCGCGGCGATGTTCGGTGGTGCCGGGTTGATGCTCGTCGGCGGGGCCGGTGAGGTCGGTGGTGTGGCACTCGACGCCACCGGCGTGGGCGCCCCGGCCGGCCTGACGCTCAACGTCGCCTCGGCCGGCCTCATCGCGACCGGTGCCGGCATCGCGGGCGCGGGCGCGATCTCGGTGGCGATGAACGCCAGCGGCGAAGACCGTGTCGAGCCCCTGGGTTCAGGTGACAGGCAGCCTCACTTCCCACAGCGTCCGTCAGCACAGCAACCGGCGACAGCGAACCCCCGCTTGACCAACATCGTGCGACGTCTGTACCGAGGAGCAGACTCACCGACTCGCACAGGGGACGGCACCACGGCCGACGCGATCCGTGCCGAGCGAGCCACCGGCGACCGTGTCGGGAACAAGCTCCACACGAGGAAGGGGAACGAGTCCGTTCGAGCCCTTCGGAACTGGCTACGCCGCAACCCTGACGCGTCGCCCGAGGATCGGGCCGTCGCCACAAACGAGATGAACAATCTCCTCGACGCCCTCGGGAGGAACTGACATTGGAGAACGAGGACGTTCCCATCAACGAGGAGAACGGCCGTCGCGTCGCCGACGCGGTCGCCGCAACATCGTCCACGGCTGCCCAGATGGTTCGACAGCACGAGGCAGAGCACGGAGAGGTGCTGCCCACGATCCTGCTCGATGAAGTCGGGGGCTGGTTCGTTGCCAGCCACGGGGCCGACACCGACGCGATCCGCGCCGTCGACGCAGTCAACGAACTCCACCAACACGGCGACGACGACATCCAGACCATCGTGATCACCGGTTTCCTCGAAGCCATGCCACATGTCGGTCACGCCGATCGAGGGGTCGTCGAACTCCTCCCGACGCCTCTTCGAGCAGAGCTACGACGGATGGAGGACGGAAGCACGGTCTGAGAGCGCAGAACGGGCTGGCCGACCCCGACGCGCCGGGCAGGACGTCGTGGCCATCCGGAATCGGACACCGAACTGACCAGCGCGAACTTCTCAGGCCGCGTCCAGTGCCCCCGCCTGGAGGACCTGCTGCGGCATGGGGCGGTCGAGTGACCAGGTGATCGAGATCGGCCGCTCGCCACGGTGGTCGACGGGTCGGGCAGTGCCCAGACAGAGGAAGGGTGCCCCGCCGCCGAACTCGTCGCTGCGGGCTGTACGCACGAACAGCACCACGTGGCTCGTGCCCTCGACGTAGCGACGGCCGACCGCTGACGCGAGCGTCGTCGAGTTCTGCGATTCCCAGTGGAACAGCTCGTGGGACATCGGGTAGTCGCGGTAGCGCGTCGAGGGCGCGAACTCCTTCTCCTCCTTCCGGAGGGTCACCAACAGCGCGTCGACGTTCGTCGCCTCCGAGTAGACGACGCCTGCGGCCTGACCCCGCGTCTTGCGCCTGCCATCGGCCCACCCGATGCCGGCCAGGACCTCGTCGCGGCGGTAGGTGCAGTGCGATCGCAGTTCGACGCCCGGGATCTCCAACGGCCCGGGGACCGTCCGCGCCGCGTCGGCGCCGAGCGCCATCAGCACCCCGGCCTCCTCGACGACGGCAGGGTGCGCGCGCAGGGTCTCGAGTGCGTCGTCGATCGAGCCGTGCCCGCCGAGGTCGGGCCAGACCGTGTACACGAGCATGTGGGCCAGCACCCGGTCCGCAGGCGTCAGATCGCCGAGTCCTGGGCTGCCGGGCTGCATCAGCCGCTGGTAGACGGCCGCCCGCTCCAGGTCGTCGACGTGGACGAGGCCGCTCACCCGCCGCAGCAGTTCGTCTTCTCGTGGTCCCGGCGAGGCGGTCGCGAATCCGGCGTCTCGGCGCAACGCCGTCCAGCTCTCGCCGGCCCTGCCGTAGACGTCAGACAGGTCGTGACCGCTCGCCTCGAGGTAATGCGGCAGTGAGAGGTCCCCGTGCGAGCGCACGTCGTCGACGAGCACTTTGCGACCACCGCGCAGCCCGTGCCGCACGTTCGCGAGGACGACCTCCTGCGCCACCCGGTCGAGCAGCAGGCGGCAGCCCGAGGGAAGGAACGGGAAGCCCTGCTCGACGTCGCGGACGAGCCCTGCGCGCGACGACCCGGTCAGCGCCCGGTAACGGACGTCGAAGCGGAACTCTTGGCGGTGCTGACCGATGAAGTCGAGCACGGTCAGGACGGCCTTGTCCTGCGCGCGGCGAAGACCGCGCCCGAGCTGCTGGAGGAAGATGGTCGCGCTCTGCGTGGGGCGGAGGAAGAGCACGGTATCGACGAACGGTAGGTCGACGCCCTCGTTGTAGAGATCGACCGTGAACAGGCAAGCGACCTCGTGATCGCGCAGCGCCGACGCGGCCTGCTGTCGTTCGTGCTCCGGGGTGTCCCCCGTGACCGCCCGGGCCGGGATGCCCGCGGCGGTGAACTTCTCGGCCATGTACCGGGCGTGGGCCACCGAGACGCAGAAGCCGAGCGCGCGCATCTGACGGACATCGACGACGCGTTCGATGAGTGCGTTGAGGACGATCCGGGTGCGCGCGTCGTTGCCGGTGTAGACGCGGTCGAGCGATGCGACGTCGTAGGACCCCCGCTTCCACTCGATCGCCCGGAGATCGGTGTTGTCCGCGATCCCGAAGTAGTGGAAAGGGCAGAGGAGGTCCTGCTCCAGGGCCTCGGCGAGCCCGATCTCCACGGCGACACGGCCGTCGAAGAAAGCGCGGACGTCGACGCCGTCCGCACGATCGGGTGTGGCCGTGAGTCCCAGCAGCTCGGTCGCCTGGAGACGATCGAGGAGGCGTCGGTACGACGGCGCTTCGGCGTGGTGGAACTCGTCGATGACGGCGACGTCGACGTTCGGGATGTCGACCTCTCGCAAGGACTGCACGGAGGCGAACACGTGCTTCCACGCGGTCGGGCGCTGCCCGCCGACGAAGAGTTCGCCGAAGGTGCCGTCGCCGAGCACCTCGCGGTAGGTGCGTCGGGCCTGCTCGAGGAGTTCCTTGCGGTGCGCGACGAACAGCAGGCTCTTTCCGGCACCACCGAGACTGCGGTAGTCGAGCGCAGCGACGACCGTCTTGCCCGTCCCCGTGGCGGCGACGACGAGGTTGCGGTGGCGGTCGTGAACGGTGCGCTCGGCGAGGAGCGCCTCGAGGATGCGCTCCTGGTGCGGGCGCGGTCGCACATCCAGGCCGGAGAGTTCGAGGACCGTGGCGCCGGAACGGCCAGCCTGGGCGCCCAGCGCCCGGTCGAGGAGTTCGGCGTCGCGGTCCGGGTCGTAGGGCCGGAACTCCGGGTTGTTCCAGTAGGTGTCGAAGGTGGCCTCGAACTTGCGGACGAGGGTCGGCGTCGCGATCGCGGAGATGCGGACGTTCCATTCCAGCCCGTCGACGAGTGCTGATTTCGACAGGTTGGAACTGCCGACGTAACCGGTGTCGTAACCGCTCTCGCGCCGGAACAGCCAGGCCTTGGCGTGGAGTCGGGTCGTCTGCTCCTCATACCGGATGCGGACCTCGGCGCCGTACCGCCGGACCAACTCGTCGATCGCGCGACGTTCGGTACCGCCGAGATAGGTCGTCGTGATGACGCGGAACGGCACGCCCCGCTCGTGCAGCTCGGTGAGCTCGTCGGTTAGCAGCCGGGTCCCGTGGAACTTGACGAAGGCGCACAGCAGGTCCACCCGATCCGCACTCGCGAGCTCGGCACGCAACTCGGCGCCCAGTGACGGCTCGTCGGGGGTGTTGGTGAGCAACGCGGTGTCCGACAACGGCACGCTCGGTCGCACGATCCGTCGCACACCGGGAGCGACCGCGACAGAGAGCAGCTGCTCGAGCGCGACGACGGCGTCCTCGTCACCCGCATCGAGGAGGGACACGACGCTGTTGGCGACGTCCTCGCGACGCCCGTCGTCGGACTGCGACGCGAGAGCTCGCCTCACCACCTCGGCGACGTGCCGGGCCAGCACGTCCGACACGGCTGCTCGATCGACCGGAGCGAAATGCGCCGTGCCTGCCGCCACAGCCCGGAGACGTCGCTCGAGCCCGCGAGTCCGCAGGGACTCGTACAGGCCTTCGCCCAGTCCGTCACTCACCGTCGCAGCGTGTCACGGCGCGATCATGAGGCTCGCACTCGTGCATTCGGTGTAGCAGCCTGCGTGAAGCGGGCTAGGTGTCGCTCTCATCCCGCTGCGAGGAACTCTTCGTAGCGCTCTTCCACCCGTTCACGGTCGGGGTGCTGGGCACGCTGCTTGGGCAGGCTCAACGACACTCCGTCCATGGCCTGCAGTCCGTGCTTGAGCATCGGGCCATCGATCTCGCCAAGGATGTCGCTTCGCACCGCAACGGTGTAGTCGGGCCGTACGCCGAGGACGTTGGCGTCGAATGCTCGGTGGTGGATGGAACAGAGCGAGAGGCCGTTGGGCACGATCGGCGTCCCGCGCTCCTTGCCGTCCGGGATGATGTGCGCCGCATCGAGGAGCTCCACGTGCCGGAGACGACACATCGCGCACGAGCGCTCGTAGGCGCCGAGGACCTGCGCGCGGAAGACCGGCTGGTGCAGTCGCAGTTTGGTGAGCCGCTGGACCGAGCGCCGTCGGTCGATCTCATCGGGCCGAGGGACCCCGAGGAATCGTTGGTCCTCATCGATCGCGAGGGCGACGCGTAGGTGTTCGGGCTCGTCTGCGACGACGTAGACGGGGTAGCGCGCCAGGTACACGCCTGGGGCCACGGCGACGAACCAGATCATCGGTAGCCGGTGCTCGAACGCGCGTCGGAGGGCACGGTTCTCGAAGAACTCGGGGTCCGTACCTCGGTACGCATAGCGCACCAGGCCATCGGGCCCTTCCACGTCCTCGTACGGAGGCTTGTCCCCCGGCCTGGTCCAGGTCGTCCTGATCGACAGCGCCGCGTCGAGCTGGCGCGGCTTGCAGATGCCCTGCTGGCGCAGCAGGAGCGCGACGTCCTGGCCCTGGAACGGGAAGTTCGCGACGTCGGGCTGGGTCACGGTGCGCGTTCCGAGTTGGGTGCGGTCGTCGAGCCACCGCATGGCTGCCTCCCGTGCGGCCAGCTCGTCGATGAACGCCACAGCTGAAGATCGTGCCACGGCGATCACAGGTCGATGGAACCGTTCAACCAGAGCGCGAGTCCAACCAGGTAGTGACGGTCCGCCTGGACCGTCGTCCCACTCCTGGAGGCGCGATGCCTTGCCCTGTGCGTTCGCTCGTCGTCCTCGCGTTCGTCGCGTTGAGCCTGTTCCTCGTCGAGGCGCCCTCCGCTGGAGCGACGTCGGCGGCGAGCAGCCAGGTGTGGGCTGCCCGCGGCACCAGCAGCCCAGCGGAGAAGCTCGTACGCCTGTTCCCGAGAGCCAGCTTCGTCCCGGGGCCGGCCGGCACCAACTCGCCGCTGTCCTGCGGTACCGAGGCCTTTGGGTACCGCCACATCAGCAACCGGCACGGCTCGGACTGGCAGAACATCGCCGTCTACACCGGGGAGAATTGGCGCGACCTCGCTGACTTCGCCATCGAGCAGATCCTGACCGCGCCGCAGCCCGGCTACCCGCGATACAACGACAAGAACGACACGTGGGCCTTCACGGCCCCGCTCGAGATCAGGGACGGCGACGGCCGGGTCCGGGACGTGTACCACCCGGTGGTCGTCGTCGCAGGGAGCGACGGGAAGGTCATCACGGCCTACCCGACGCGGGACCCCGCCTGAGGAGGACGGCGTGGAACCGAAGGACGCCGAGCTCTACGACCAACTCGTCGGCTACCTCGCCGCAGAGGGGGCCGTGGAGGAGGACACCGACGCCGGTGTGGTGACCCTGACCGAGTTCGACCACCAGCCGCTCGCACAGCCTCTGCACCTCCACGTCACCCCGACGTCCCTGGGCCGGCACCTGCGCACCGGGGCCTCGGACGCGGCGGTGGTGTGGGCCGACGTGCCGCCGGTCGAGGCGGCCTGGCGGCTCTTCCTCGTCCGCCTCGAGGCGGCCGTGCGGACGGCGAAGACCGGCGAGACGGAGCTCGTGCTCGATCCTTCCGGCGTGCGCTCGCAGCGGCCTGATCAGCCCCCGAGGAGGTCGAGCAGGTAGGTCGCCTCGCGATCACCCTGTTCTCGCCGACACGAACGGGTGATCTCGCCACGACGGATCTGTCCGGACCGCGACGGTCGCGCTGGGATGTGCGCTCCGGACACACGGCGGGGAGGCAGGCATGGCGGAGACGAAGATCGGCGGAGCGTGCGGGGTGCTGGCCGCCCTGGCCATGATTCCCGCGTACCTGGTGGGCACGCCCAACCAGCCGCGCACGCCCGAGGAGGCGGCCGGCTACTACGAGAGCGCGGCCGGGTTCGTCACCGCCAACGGCGCGCTGCCGCTGCTGCACGTGCTGCTGGGCCTCGTGTTCCTGGGCGTGCTGGTGCACGTCCTGCGGCGCGCCGCCGGCCCCTCGGGCGCGGTCTACCTCGCCCTCGCCGGCGGCACGGTCTTCTTCGCCCTCACCTCCGCCGGGTTCGCGGCCGAGGTGGCCTACCCCGCCGCGGCCGTGCAGTTCGGTGTGGTGCCGAGCAACCTCGCCCAGCCGCTGCTCGCGCTGGCGGTGTGGAGCTACCACTACGCGCAGATCGGCGCCGCCGCGATGATCCTCGCGACCTCCGCCGTGGTCTGGCGGACCAAGGTCCTGCCGACGTGGGTCGCCGGCGCCGGGGTGCTGGGCATCCTGCCGCTGCTGCACCTCTGGGTGCCGCTGGTCGGGGCGCTGAGCAGCCTGCTGTGGTTCGCGGTCATCGGCGTGGCGCTGCTCGTCGCGCCGCAGCCCGCCACCACCGATCGCGAGGGCACGCCCGCCACGGTCTGACGCGTGACCGGAGGACGCGACGCGGGTACTGGCGCCACGAGACCGTCACCCCACGAGGAGGCCCACCGCCGTGTCGCACCAGCCGCCCGACCCGTACGAGTTCCTGCCCGACGTCGCGACGTTCACCGTCACCAGCTCCGACGTCACCGACGGCCAGACGCTCCCGACCGCACAGGTCAGCGGGATCATGGGCGCCGGGGGCGAGGACGTGTCGCCGCAGCTGGAGTGGTCGGGCGCGCCCGAGGGCACGAAGAGCTTCGCCGTCACCTGCTTCGACCCCGACGCCCCCACCGCCAGCGGGTTCTGGCACTGGGCCGTCACCGGCATCCCCGCCTCGACGACGTCCCTGCCCGCCGACGCCGGCGACCCCGACAAGGGCCTGCTCCCCGACGGCGCGATCACCCTGGCCAACGACGCCGGCGCCAAGCGCTACATCGGCGCCGCCCCGCCCGGCGGGCACGGCGAGCACCGCTACTTCTTCGTCGTCCACGCCGTCGACGTCGAGGACCTCGGCGTGGGCGCCGACGCCACACCCGCGTTCCTCGGGTTCAATCTCTTCTTCCACAGCATCGGGCGGGCGATCATCACCCCGACCTACGAGGTGAGCGGCTGAGCGGGGAGGCGACGGTGGCGGGTGCGGACGAACGCCCGCCACCGAGCCTCGACCGCGTCGGGGCGTTCAGCGACGGCGTCTTCGCCATCGCGATCACGCTGCTGATCCTGCCGCTGACCGACGCCCAGATCCGCGACGGCCACGTCCGCGAGGACCTGCTCGCCCTGCAGCACGAGTTCTTCGCGATGGTGCTGAGCTTCGCGGTGATCGGCCGGTTCTGGCTGCTCCACCACGAGGACCTGCGGGCCATGACCGGGGCGGGGCGGCGCATGCTCGTCGCCAACCTGGTCTTCCTGTTCTTCGTCGTGCTGCTCCCGTTCCCCACCGCGCTGCTCGGCGACGGCTACAGCGTCACCGCGACGATCTTCTACGCACTGGCCATCGCCGCGACGTCGGCGAGCTCGCTGCTGCTGTGGTGGACCGCGGAACGCGACGGGGTCCTCGACGAGCGCGCGGCCGTGCGGGCCCGCTCGCGCTACTACGGCACGGTCGCGCTGATCGTCGCGTTCCTGCCCTCGATCCCGCTGACCTCGGTCTCCCCCGTGGGAGCGCGCCTGAGCTGGGCGCTGATCATCCCGCTCGGCCTGCTCGCCGGGCGGCTGGAGAAGAGCCGTCGCGCGGGCTGACCGTCAGCCGTCCCGGCGCATGAGCCCGCGCAGCACGACCAGGGTGTAGAGGGTCGCGGCCAGCAGCAGCACGCCGATCACCGTGGTGGCCGTGCGCGACGTGACGATCCCGTAGAGGACGCCCGCGCCGCCCAGGATCCCGGTGATCGCGGCGCTGAGGGCCAGCCGGCCACGGCGGCCGGCGCGGTCGGGACCCGGGGCTACCACGGGACGCACCGTACGCGGGACGCCCGCGGGTGGATGCTGTCGGCCGTGGTGAGCGACGAGCAGGTGCAGCCCGACGACGTCGACGCCTGGCGGGCCTGGCTCGCCGAGCACCACGACCGCGGACACGGCGTGTGGCTCGTGACCTGGAAGCCGCGTACCGGCCGCCCGACCGTCGGCTACGAGGAGTCGGTCGAGCAGGCCCTGTGCTTCGGGTGGATCGACAGCACCACCCGCTCGCTCGACGACGAGCGCACGGCGATGTGGTTCGGCCCGCGCCGGCGCGGCAGCGGCTGGGCCCGCTCCAACAAGCAGCGCATCGCCCGGCTCGAGGAGGCCGGGCTGGTGGCGCCGGCGGGGCGCGCGCTCATCGACGCGGCGAAGGCCGACGGCAGCTGGACGATGCTCGACGACGTCGAGGACCTCGTCGTCCCGCCCGACCTCGCCGCGGCCTTCGACGCCCACCCCGGCGCCCGCGAGCAGTGGGACGGGTTCTCCCGCTCGGCCCGACGGGCGATGCTCGTGTGGCTCGTCGAGGCCAAGCGCCCGGCGACGCGGGCCGGGCGCATCACGAAGATCGCCGACGCGGCAGCCGTCGGCGAGAAGGCCTTCCCACCTCAGTGACCCCGGAACGCCTCCGCCAGCCACCACGACGGCTCGTCGGCGACGACCTTCGCGTCCACCACCAGCGGCCGCCCGCGCGGCCCGTCGAGCCACTCGCGGACGCCGACGAGGTCGTCGACCGACCGCACCTCGAGCCCGTCGCACCCGAAGCCCCAGCCGATCCGGGCGAGGTCACGGTCGGGGAAGGTGACGGTGGTGTGGTCGGCGCCGGTGAAGTGGTGCACCTCGGCGCCGTAGGCGGCGTCGTCGTAGACCACGACGAGCAGGGGGATCCCGAGCCGGGCCGCGGTCTCCAGCTCGGCGACCCCCATGCAGAACCCGCCGTCGCCGACCGCCGCGACGGTCAGCCGGTCGGGACGGGCGATCGCCGCGCCGAGGGCGGTCGCGAGCCCGAGGCCCACCGACTGGAACGCCTGGGTGAAGCAGAAGCCCGCGGCGTCGGGCACCGCGAGATAGGCCGCCGGGTAGCCCATGAAGTTGCCGGAGTCGGTGGCCACGGTGCGCTCGGCGGGCAGCATCGCGTCGAGCCGGGCCGACAGGACGCGCGGGTCGATGCGACCGTCGTGCGAGGTGTCCATGGTCGGCAGCGCCGCCCACCGGCCCTCGGTCGCGATGCGCTCGGCCAGCGCCGGGCTGCGGTAGCCCTTCGACGCCGTCGCCACCTCCAGGACGTCCTGCGCCGCGGCGGCGACGTCGCCGACCACGCCGAGGTCGATCGGGTGGTTCGCGCCCAGGGCGGCCGGGTCGTCGTCGACCTGCACGACGGTGGCGTCGTCGTCGAGCAGCGCGCCGTGGCGGGTGGTCCACATCGTCAGCGACGCGCCCCACGCCACGACGACGTCGGCGTCCGCGACGAGCTCGGCCGCGAGCGGCGTCGCGAACCCGCCGCAGATGCCCAGCGACCACGGCGAGCCGGCGAACAGGCCGTTGGCCACGGCCGACGTCGCGAGCAGGGCCCCGCACGCCTCGGCCAGCCCGGCCAGCTCGGGACCCGCGTCACGGGCACCGCGGCCCGCGATGAACACCGGACGCTGCGCCCCGGCCAGGATCGCCGCGAGGGAGGCGACCGACGCGGCGTCCGGGCGAGCCGGGCCCCACGGCTCGATGGCCTCCACCGGCCCGGGGTCGGGGCAGGACTGGGCCTGGACGTCGAGGGGCAGGTTGAGCACGACCGTGCGCCGCTGCTGGCGGGCCGTGCGGAAGGCGCGGACGGTGTCGGCGACCGCGCTCGCGGCCGAGTGCACCCGCTCGGGCACGGCGCCGACCGCGCGGGCGAGGGCGTCCTGGTCGACGCGGAAGTTCGACCGCACCGCCGCCCCGGCCGGCTCGGCGGCCAGCACGATCAGCGGGGTGCGGCTCTTGGCGGCCTCGGCGATGCCGGTCATCGCGTTGGTCAGCCCGCAGCCCTGGTGCACCGACAGCGCCGTGACCTGCCCGGACGTGCGGGCGTGGGCGTCGGCCATGGTCGCGGCACCGCCCTCGTGACGCGCCGCGGTGAAGCCGACGCCGGCGTCGCGCAGGGCGTTGGTGACCGCGAAGTTGCCGCTGCCGACCACGCCGTAGACGTGGGCGACCCCGAGGTCGGCGAGCACGCGGCCGACGACGTCGGCGACGCTCACCGCTCGACCAGCGCGTACACCCTCGCCGGGCTGCCCGACCCGCCGACGATCGGCAGCGGCGACACCACCACGACCGCGCCGGTGGGCGGCAGCGACGCGAGGTTCTGCAGGCTCGTCAGCCCCCACTTGCCCGCGCCCATGAGGAAGTGGTGGCACGAGAACGGCGGGTCGAAGCCGCCCGCGGCGCCGGCGTCGGTGCCGACGGTCTCGGTGCCGAACCCCGCGACCGGCGACTCCTGCGCGATCCAGCGCGCGCACTCCGCCGAGACGCCGGGGGTGTGGGGACCGTTCTCGTCGGCGTTGGTGAACGCCTCCTGGTCGTGGCTGCGGGCGTCCCACCCGGTGCGGTAGAGCAGCCACCCGCCCTCGGGCAGCGGGCCGTGCTCGTCGCTCCAGGCGCGGACGTGGTCGACCTCGAGCAGGAAGTCGGGGTCGTCGGCCACCTCGGCGCTCTTGTCGATGACGGCGGCCGGGCCGATCAGCGTGCGCAGCGGCGCCTGCGAGACGTCGAGCCCGTCGCGGCCGGTGACCCAGTGGTTGGGGGCGTCGAGGTGGGTGCCGGTGTGCTCGCCGGTGTGGATGTCGTTCCAGTACCAGGCCGGGCCGCGGTCGTCGTAGCGGCTGAGCTCCTCGAGCCGGAAGCCGCTGGTGTTCGCGAACGGCTCGGGCAGCTGCAGGATCGGCGTGGTCTCCGACAGCGGCGCGGTGAGGTCGATGGCCTCGACCGATCCGCCGCGCAGGGCGTCGACGAGGGCGGGCAGCAGGGCGGTCACGCCCGAGATGATCGCGCCGCGAGCCCGCTCAGGGAACCGCCACCTGTCGCGACACGACGACGAGATCGCTCTGGTTGCCCCGCGCCTGGCGCAGCTCGGGCGGGCGGGGGCTGAACCCGGGGACGCCGGCGAGCCCGAGGGTCTGGTCGCCGACGCGCAGGGCGAGCGGGCCCGTCGCCACGAGGTCGACGACGACCCCCTCCCGCGGCACCGCGTCGAGCCGCAGGCGCAGGGGGCCGGGCGACGGCGGCAGCGCGAGCGCGGCGAGGCCGGGGTAGGTGATCGTGCCGGCGGGGACGGGCAGGTCGCCGGCCAGCGTCATCGTGGTCGCGCCGCGCGGGGAGGCCAGCAGCAGGCGGACGCGGTCGGGCGTGCGCTCGAGCACCGTGGCCGCCGGTCCCGGGACGGGCAGCACCGGGCCTGGGCCGCTGCGGACGGGCTGCTCGCCGGGCCACTCCGGGTCGGTGACGGGCGGGCCGTCGGCGTAGCCGCGGGTCCAGTCGGCGGGGGCGGTGTCGGTGGTGATCCAGCGCGCGGCGCCGCCGCGGTCGGCGTCGGCGACGAGGGCGAGCTGGCTGCCCTGCGGGGTCCGGTCGTCGGGTCGGTCGAGCAGCAGCCCGCCGCCGGCGAGGATCAGCACCCAGACGAGGGCCAGGATCGGCAGCGCGTAGCCGCGGACCGCGCCGGGCCGCGGGAAGCCGGACAGCCCGGCCCCGATCGGGACGCCGAGCAGCACGAACACCGCGACGGCGAGGCCGTCGGAGATGCCGGCGACGCCGAACGAGGCGACCGCGAACGGCACGAGCAGCGCCACCGCGGGCACCGCGCCGAGCACGAACAGCGGCGTCGCGAGCCAGAGCCGCTCGCCGGCCAGCACCACGAGCAGCAGGCCGAGCGCCAGGCCGACCACCGGCCACCCGAGCAGGAACACCGAGCCCGGCGCGACGACCGCGAGCCCGGCCGTGAGCAGCGCCAGGACGAGCAGCGCGCCGGTGGCGAACGCGATCCCGCCGGGGCGGCGCCGCAGCAGGCTGACCACGAGCGTCGTCACCAGGAACGCGAGCACGCCGGCGGCGACCTCGTAGAGCAGCGGCTGGCCGAGGAACGGGCCGGTGTCGGCGTAGGACGGGCGGGTCCAGACCAGCCCCTGCCAGAGCCCGACGCCCGCGGCGACCGCCACGGCGAGGGAGAGCAGGTAGACCAGCGCGCCGCCGAGGACGCCGCCGACGGTGGCCTTCCGCCGCACGCGGGCGACGACGACCAGGGCGAGGACCAGCACGATCGCGAGTCCGGCGAGCGGCCAGGCCCAGGAGCTGTCGTAGGTGACGAGGTGGCCGAGGGCCGAGAAGTAGGTCCGGTCGCCGGTGGGCGGCTGGCGGCTCGCGATCGGGTCGAGCGGGGCGAGGTCGCGGTCGCCGAGCGCGCGGGTGAGGGCGAGCGCGTTGCCGCCGTGGTTCTGCAGGGACTCCCGGCTGAGGTTCGCGGGGACGTCGCCGGGCGAGTGGTACTGGTACGGGTCGCCGATGAACGCGGCGTTCATCCCCGGGCGGCCGGCGTCGAGCACGGGCGTGAGGTCGGTGTCGTTGGGCAGGAAGCGGTAGACCTCGACCAGCGACGAGTCGCCCCGCGGGTAGGGCACCGACCGCGCCCAGGCGTCGACCAGCCCGGCGTTGCCCGGCGAGGTCTGGAACAGCAGCGACGGCCCCTCGACGCCGCGGGCCTCCCAGTTCAGGACCACGGTCGGGCGGTCGCGCGGGAGCCGGTCCCGCACCCAGGCCCGCGCCCCGAGCAGCCCGGCCTCCTCGCCGTCGGTGAGCACGACCGTGACGTCGTTGCGCAGCGGCGGCCCGGACCGCAGGGCCCGCACGGTCTCGAGGACGGTCGCGACGCCCGACACGTCGTCGGCGGCGCCCGGGCCGGCGGCCACCGAGTCGTAATGGGCCATGAGGACGACCGAGCCGGAAGGGGCGCTGCCCGGCAGGGTGGCGACGACGTTCTCGACGCGCGCGCCCCACGTCCGCCCGTCGCCGGCCTCGAGCGCGGCACCCGGCTCGACCTGCGCCGGGAGGCCCAGGGACTGCAGACGGGAGACGAGCGCGTCGCGGGCGACGTCGGAGGCCAGGCTGCCGACGGGCCGCGGCTCGCGGGCCAGGGCGTCGACGACCGTGCCGGCGCGCTCGGCGCTGAACTCCGCGGGCGGCGCGGACGCGGGGACCGGGTCAGGGGGGCGCTCGACGAGCACGGCGTAGACGCCGATCACCGCCAGCAGCACCACCGCCAGCAGTCGCCCGATCACGGCGAGCACCGTGCCGTACCGGCGGCCGGTGCGCCACCGAGCTCGGGCGTGCGGGCCCGAGATCGAGAACGGGGGTCTGCCCCCCCTCGGTGCGAGGGCGCACTCCCTGCTCGGCGAACGGCGGAACGGCGATCGTTCTCCTCGATCAGGACAGCGCCCCCGAGGGAGACATCATGGACCGCTTCGCCCCCCGTTCCGGGGCCGCACACCCGCACCCCGGCTTCGTCCCGGGCCCGGCGCGACCCGGCGCCCCGCGCCCCGGCTACGTGCCCGCTCCGCCGCCGCCGCTCGCCGCCGCGCCGGCGCCCGCCGCGGCCTCCTCGTCGGCGCTCGGCCGCCTCTCGACCCGGACGAAGATCGTCGCCGGGCTGGTGGCGGCGAGCGCCCTCGTCGCCGTCGGCGCCGGGCTCGCGTCCGGCGGGTCCCCGACCAGCACCGCGGCGGTCGCCCCGGTGTCGAACAGCTCCAGCGACTCCGGCAGCGCCGCCGAGTGCTCACCGTCGGCGCTCGTCGCCCAGCTCCAGGCCCACCAGGACCGCGCGGACGCCTGGGCGGGGGTGTTCGGCCTGTCCCGCAACGACGTCCCCGGCTACGTCCAGGGTTTCCGGGCGACGACGCTGTCGCAGGACACCGCGGTCGTCGACCACGTGTGGAGCGGCAACACCTACGTCGCGAGTGACGTGACCCTGCCGCAGGGCACCGAGGTCCTCGTCGACGAGTCGGGGACCGCCACCGTCAAGTGCGCCGACTACGACCCGCTCACCCACTACACCGGCTCGGGCTCGCCACGGGTCGTCTACCAGCCCAGCTACTACGTCGGGTGGGAGGACGAGCACTGGTGGAGCGGCTGGTTCGACGGCTGGGGCGGCGGCGACACCGACGACCACTCGGGCGGCGGCGGGGGGACGACGGACCCCTGGGGCGGCAGCGGCGGCGGTGGCACCACCACCGGCACGGGCACCACCACCGGCACGGGCACCGGGACCGGGACCGGCACGGGCACGGGCACCGGGACGGGCACGGGCACGGGGACCGGCACGGGGACCGGCACGGGGACCGGCACGGGGACCGGCACGGGAACCGGCACGGGAACCGGCACCAGCACCGGCACGGGAACCGGCACCAGCACCGGCACGGGAACCGGCACGGGCACGGGCACGGGCACGGGAACCGGCACCGGCACCGGGACCGGGACCGGTACGGGCACCGGGACCGGCACGGGCACCGGCACCGGCGGTGGCGACGACGGCGGCGTGTTCGTGCCGCCGCGGTAGCGGTCCCGGACACCCGACGGCACCACGTCGACGGCCCCTGCACGCACTGCGTGCGGGGGCCGTTCGCGTGCTCAGGGGCGTCGCCGACCGAGCACCGCGGAGGCGACGACGACCGGCCACACCGCCTGGGCGAGGACGACGACGCGCTGCGAGACGCCGTACCAGGGCCCGGTGGTGATCAGCTCGACCGCGAACCAGGCGACGAGCAGGGCGAGGACGACCACCGCCAGGGCCGACGCGCGGCGCAGCCGCGGGTTCACCGCGGGCGAGAGGGCGAGGCCCAGCGGCCAGAGGGTGAAGGCCAGCCAGGCGAGACCGGCCGCGCCCATGTGGACCGGGTTGTAGCCCCCGACGGGCTGGGGCTCGAGGCCGGCGAGGGTCAGCAGGGCGCCGCCGGCCCCGAGGACGAGCCAGGCCGGCGTCGGGACGCGGGGCCGCAGGCCGCCGGCGACGAGGACCAGCAGGA
The DNA here is from genome assembly GCF_039542135.1 of Actinomycetospora chlora. Classification (NCBI taxonomy): domain Bacteria; kingdom Bacillati; phylum Actinomycetota; class Actinomycetes; order Pseudonocardiales; family Pseudonocardiaceae; genus Actinomycetospora; species Actinomycetospora chlora. The sequence goes on along the minus strand of NZ_BAABHO010000010.1, from coordinate 33,349 downwards.
CGCCGACGAGCCCGAGCGTCACCGACATGATCCAGCGGTCGGTGGCGCCCAGGCCGGCCAGCGCGGACAGGGACTGGTCGACCGGATCGGGCCCGGGCCAGGCGTGCTGGGCCCACAGCAGGCCCGTGACCAGCACGATCGGGGCGAGGACCGCGATCCCGAGCGTGGCCCACCCCGTCGCCGCGGCGGGTCGGTCGCGGGCCGGGCCGCGCGCGGTGGCGACGGCAACCCGGATCGGCCAGACGGTCTCGAGGAGCATGAGGACGCGCTCGGCGACGCCGAGCCACGTCCCGTCGGTCCAGGCCTGGGCGCACAGCCAGCCGAGGGCGACGGTCATCGCGGCCACCGCCACGAAGGAGTCGCGCCGCAGCCGCGGCGCCAGGTCGCGGTCGGCGACGAGGGGCAGCGGCCAGAGCACGAACAGCACGGCGGCGATGACGGTCGCGGTCATGTGCACCGCGGAGCTGCCGTGCGCGGGCTGCGCGGCGAGCGCGGCGACGACCGCGGCCACGCCGCCGACTCCGAGCACGGCCCGCGCCGCGCGGGGGACGCCGCGCAGCCCGAGCGCGACGAGCACGAACAGGGCGCCGACGACGGCGAGGGTCGTCGCCATGATCCAGCGGTCGGTCGCGCCGAGCCCGGCGAGCGTGCTGACGGTCTGCCGGACGGCGTCGTAGGCGCCGGGCGGCTGCGCGAGCTGCGCGACGGTCCCGCCGACGACGAGGACCACCGGGGCCGCCGCGGCCAGCGCCACGACGACCGGCCCACCCGCCCCGCCCGGACCCCGGAGCTCCGGGGCAGGCGACGTCGTCACCACGCCCCCACGCATGGTCGACGTCTACCCGATATCGGCACCGCCACGCCGAGCGACGCGCCTATCCCCCGCTCGCCAGCGTCGTGCTCGGCGTCTCCCCGAAGCGGGCCCGGTACTCGGCGGCGAAGCGGCCGGCGTGGGCGAACCCGTGCCGGTGCGCGACCTCGGCGACGGTGGCGCCCGCCGGGTCGAGATCGGCGAGCTCCCGGTGCACGGCGTCGAGGCGCCGGCGCCGCAGGTAGGTCACCGGTCCGACGCCGAACTCGGTGTGGAAGACCGTCCGCAGGGTCCGCTCGCTGACGCCGGTCAGGCGCGCGAGCTCGGGCGCGGTCGGGGGCCGGGCGGGGTCGGCGGCCGCGCGATCGAGCACCCGGCGCACCACCGTCGACGACGCCGGCGGGGCGGGCGCGCGCAGCGCGTCGGTGAACGAGTGCGGGTGCCCGAGCAGCAGCGCGGTCGCCGCCGCGTTCTTCAGCGCCGCCCACACCCGCGGCGGCGGCCCCTCCGGCCCGGCGGCCGCGCACGTGCTGCGCACCAGCTCCGCCGCCCCGCTCACGGTGCCGCCGGCGCGCGGCATCTCGAGGTCGAAGGCCAGCGGGCCGTCGGGTGGGCGGCCGAGCAGGGCGCCGAGCTCCCGCTCCAGGTCCACCCGGTCGATCTTGAGGACGAGCAGGTCGAGGCCCGCGTCCCACCGCATCGTCAGCGGCCCGGACGACGAGAACACCGCGCCGTACGCGGTGTCGGCCCGCACGCGCATGCCCCGGTGCTCGGCACGGAAGCCGCCCCGGACGGGCAGGTGCACGGTGGCGAAGGCGTCCAGGGGGTAGGAGCGGATCTCGACGGCGGCGCCGTAGGAGAACCGCAGCAGCCCCAGGCCCTCCCCGGCCACCCACCGGACGTCCGCGGCGAACGCGGCCCCGTCGCGGCTGACGGTCATCCGGTGACCGGTCATGAGCGCCTCGGTGCGCTCGTGGGCCTCGTCGGGGTGGCCGGTGCGGAAGCCCCCGCGGAGGACCGCCGCCGCACCCTCCACGCGCCGCACCTCCTCGTGCCGCGCCCGACGCTGGCCGGGCCCGCCGGGGGTGTCAAGGCCCACATCCCGTCCGCCGGAACCGGACGCCCTCGCCGGAAGCGGCTACCGGCCGGCGGCGTCCGGCTCCTAGCGTCCGTCGACACCGCACCCCAAGCACGAGGACGTGAGCCGGTGACGACGACGGAACCGTCCGCGACGGTGATCCCCCTCGGCGAGTACGCCGACGGCGACTTCTACCCCGGCTACGAGCCGCGTCTCGAGTCGCGGCCCTTCCTCGCCGAGCCGCTCGCGCCGTTCACGCGCGCCGACGAGGGCCGCTTCTGGATGCGGGACTCGCAGCACTTCGCCGAGGGGATCACCCCGGCGAGCATGGCGCTGCTCGAGGACGCGCAGACCTGGGGCACGCAGTACGGCGCCGAGATCGTCGGGATCCCGCCGACCGCCGGCATGGTCAACCGGATCGCCGGCGTGCACGTCTACCTCGGCCAGTGCCCGATCACGTCGCTGTGGCAGATGGGGGCGCGCGCCGAGCGCTTCGGGGCCTTCGCCGGGCCGCGCCTGGCCGACTTCGAGGGCTACTGGGCGGGCTACCGCGCCGAGCTCGAGGCCGCCTACGCGCACTTCGACGGGCTCGACGTCGACGCCCTGGGGCCCGCGGAGCTGCACGCGGCACTCGTCGACGCGATCGCCTTCCACCGGCGCGGCTGGGGCGTGCACTTCGAGGTCATGTACCTGCTCGCGGCCAACTACGTCGCGCTGTTCCAGCTGGTCACCGACCTCGGGCTGGAGACCGGGCAGATCCCGAAGTGGCTCGCCGGCGAGGAGACGGCCTACCTGCAGACCGACGAGGGGCTCTGGCGCCTGGCCGGGCGCGCCCGCGAGCTGGGCGTCGCCGGGGCGTTCGCCGCGCCGACGGTCGAGGGCGTCCGGGCGGCGCTGGAGGGGACGTCCGGCGGCGCGCAGTGGTGGTCCGAGCTGGAGGCGTTCCTCGCGGTCTGGGGTCAGCGCACCGACGAGACGGCGACGATGGACCGGCCCTCGTGGGCCGAGCACCCGGCGACGCCGCTGGGCACGATCCGCGAGTTCCTCACCCGCCCCGAGGGCCACGACTTCGCCGCCGCCCGGCGCGAGGTGCTCGCCGAGCGCGACCGCCTCGTGGACGCCGCGCGGGCGGCGATCCCCGCGGAGGACCGCGCCCGCTTCGACGAGGCCCTCGCCTCGAACCGCTCCGCGAACTTCGTGTGGTGGAACGAGGAGCACAACTTCCTCATCGACCGCCGCATCCACCTGCCGATCCGACGGCTCACGCTCGCCGCGGCCGACCGGCTCGTCGCCGGCGGGGTGCTCGACGTCCGCGAGGACGTCTTCTTCCTCTTCCGCCACGAGCTGCTCGACCTGCTCACCGGCGACGGCCCGGCCGACTGCCGCCCGCTGGTCACCGCGCGGCGCGACTACTACGACCACTGGTCGGCGCGTGGCAGCGAGCTGCCGCCCGTGGTCGGAACCGTGCCCGACGCCGTCAACGACCCGATCATGACCGAGCTGTTCGGCCTCACCCCGGACTACTTCGCGACGATCAAGGGCCAGCAGGCGACGGCGACGCTGACGGGGTTCGCCGCCGCGCGCGGCACCGTCGTCGGCACCGCGCGGGTCATCCGCGCCGCCCAGGACATCGACCAGGTCCGCGACGGCGACATCCTCGTCTGCGGCGGCACCACCACCGAGTGGACACCCGTGTTCGGGCTGGTCCGGGGGTGCGTCACCGACACCGGCGGCACCCTGTCGCACACCGCGATCATCGCCCGCGAGTACGGCCTGCCCTGCGTCGTCGGCACGGGCGTCGCCACCTCGACGATCACGACCGGGGACCGTGTCCGCATCGACGGCGACCGCGGTGTGGTGGAGGTGCTGGGATGACGGACGATCTCTCCGAGCTGGCCGGTGTGGCCGAGCGTGCCGCCCGGGCCGGGGGCGCGGTGCTGCTCGAGTACCAGGACAAGGTCCTCGAGGTCACGCTCAAGGACGCCCGCGTCGACGTCAGCTCCTCGGCCGACCTCGCCGCCCAGGAGGCCGTCATCGCGGCGATCCTCGCCGAGCGGCCCGACGACGTCGTGCTCGGCGAGGAGGACGCCCCGGACACCAGCGCCCCGGCTGCGGGCCTGCGCTGGTGGGTGGACCCGCTCGACGGCACGCGCGCGTTCATCGACGGGTTCCCGTGGTTCGCGACCGCCGTGTCGGTGACCCTCGACGGCGACCCGGTCGTCGCGGCGGTCTACGACCCGCTGCGCGACGAGCTCTACGCCGCGGTCCGCGGGGGCGGCGCGACGTGCAACGGGCGACCGCTGCACGTGTCGCCGGCCGACGGCGCGGCCGAGGTGGTCGTGGTCGTGCAGGCGCAGTCGTCCGACCCGGTGGTCATCGCCGAGTTCGCCCGGCTGATGCGCGCGATGCTCACGGTGTCGGGCGGCGTGCGCTTCCCGGGCGCCCCGGCACTGGTCATGGCCCACATCGCCGCCGGGCACCTGGGCGGCTACGTCGAGCGCGACATGCCGCCGTGGGACGTCGCGGGCGGCCGCCTGCTCGTCGAGGAGGCCGGCGGGCGCGTGACCGACTTCGAGGGCCGGCCCCGCGACGCCTCCACCCGCTACGACGTCGTCGCCAGCAGCGGCGGCGCCGTTCACGACCAGCTCGTCGCCGCCACCGGCATGCGCTTCGAGGAGGGCCGATGACCGTCCACACCGAGATCGCGGTGACGACGACCGGCGGCTGGGCACGTCCGGGGTGGTGGGACGTCGTCGAGCCGGCGGAGGCCGCGGGACGCTTCGGGCCCGACGACGAGCGCGAGCTCTACGACGACTACTGCCGGCTGGCGATCGACGACCAGGAGCGCTGCGGGCTCGACATCGTCACCGACGGGGAGCACCGGCGCCGCGGCTGGATCGAGAACATCACCGCCGCGCTGCCCGGCCTCGAGCTGCAGCCCGCGCCGCGGCGCCTCGGTGCGCTGGGCTACGACATGCTCGACGTCTGGAAGGTCACCGAGCCGCTCGACGGGCTCTCGTGGATGTGGGACTTCGTCGGCGAGTACCGCTTCCTGCGCGCCGCGACCGACCGGCGCCCGCGCGTCGGCATGCCGGGGCCGTACGGGATGACCACGGAGCTGGACTTCCGCGACGTCTACCCCTCGCGCAAGGCCTGCGCGGAGGCGCTGGTGCCGGCCCTGCGCGGGCACATCCGCGAGCTGCTCGACGCCGGCTGCGACCACATCCAGCTCGAGGAGCCGATCACCCCGGCCGTCGCCGACGACGACCGGAGCCCGGCGTCGATGGTCGAGATCATCAACAAGGTCGTCGACGGCTTCGACGGCTGCACCTTCACCGTGCACATCTGCTTCGGCTCGTTCCGCCGCCTGCCCTACGCCAAGCGCACCTACCGCTGGCTGTTCCCGACGCTGCTCGACGCCAACGTCCACGGCTTCAGCCTGGAGTTCGGCGGGCGGGAGATGGCCGAGATCGACCTCGTCGGCCAGTGGGACCCCGGCCGGATCCTCTCGGCGGGCCTCGTCGACATCAAGACGCACTACGCCGAGACACCCGACGACCTGGTCGAACGCCTCCGGACGTGCCTGAAGTACCGGAGCCCGGAGGCACTGGAGATCTCGACCGACTGCGGGCTGCGGCGGGTGCCCCGCAACCTCGCGATCGCCAAGATGACGGCCGCCGCCCAGGCCGCGGAGAGGGTGCGTCGGGATGGCTGACATGACCATCAGGGCCGAGACCGTCGGCAGCTTCCTGCGGCCGCCCGAGCTCCGGGACGCGATGTCGACCGGCGTCGGGGACCTGCGCGGGATCCAGGACCGGGCGGTGCTCGAGGTCCTCGAGCTGCAGCGGTCCGTAGGGCTGCCGGTGGTCGGGGACGGCGAGATGCGCCGGCGCATCTGGCACGGCCCGGTCCTCGACGTCACCGACGGCTTCGACCCCGAGGGCTTCACGCGGACGTGGACGAGCGAGGACGGGCGCACCGCCTCGCACACGTCGCCGGTGGTCGCGTCGCGGCTCACCGGACGCGGCAGCCTCGTCGACGTCGAGGCGGGCTTCGTCCTGGCGCACGCCGACCGTCCGGTGAAGGTGACCCTGCCCGTCCCGACCAACTTCCTGAGCTACTGGACCCCTGGTGTCTCCGACCGCGCGTACCCGGACCCGCGGGAGTTCCTCGACGACCTCGTGGCGATCATGAACGCCCAGGCGCGGGCGCTCGCCGACGCCGGGGTGCGCTACCTGCAGCTCGACGCGCCCAAGTACACGTTCCTGGACGACCGGCGGCTCTTCCCCGACCCGGACCGCCGGCAGGAGCAGCTGGCCGAGTACGTGCGGACCGACCGGCGCGTGTTCGACGGGCTGCCCGAGGGCGTCGTCACCGGCATCCACATCTGCCGCGGCAACTACCGCAGCATGTACGAGAGCACGGTGCCCTACGACGCGTTGGGCGAGGTCCTCTTCTCCGAGGCGCGCTACGACCGTCTGCTGCTCGAGTACGACGACGCCCGGGCCGGCGGGTTCGGCGCGCTGCGCCATGTGCGGCCGGAGAGCACCGCGGTGCTCGGGCTCGTCACGACCAAGCGTCCCGAGCTCGAGGACGTCGACGACCTGCGGCGACGCATCGACGAGGCGGCCGCGTACCTCCCGCTCGACCGGCTCGCGCTGAGCCCGCAGTGCGGCTTCGCCAGCACGTGGGAGGGCAACGAGCTCGGCCAGGACGACCAGCGCCGCAAGCTCGAGACCGTGGTGCGGACCGCCGAGCTCGTCTGGTCCTGACCACCCATCGGGGTGTCAGCGCCGAGCGAACGACACGGACGTGGTTCGCGCGGGTGACAGACGGGTCATCTCGATGACCCGGAGCGGGCTCCCCGACGCGCGAACGGGTGAGTTATGGTCCGCGTTTGTGAGCCAGTCGGGGGACGCCGGTCAGACCAATGTGTTCGACCTGACGAAGCGGGGTTACAACCCGCACCAGGTCGACGGGCACGTCCAGGCGCTCCTGGAACGTGTCGAGGTGCTCGAGCACGCGCACCGCCGCGAACAGCAGCGCGCCGAGGACGCCGAGGCCGAGCTGTCGCGGGTGCGGACGCGCCCGGACCGCTCCGCGGACAGCGGCGACCCCGGCGACTCCACGGTGCAGCAGGGCTTCGGGCACCGCGTCGAGCGCGTGCTGCGCGTGGCGGAGCAGGAGGCCGCGAACGCCCGGGCCGCCGCCGCCCGCGAGGCGTCGGCGCTGATGGAGCGCACGCGCAAGGAGGCCGAGACCCACCGCCGCGAGGTGGAGCAGAACCTCGGGGCCCGCCGCGCGGCGCTCGACGAGGAGGCCGCGCGTCGCCGCGCCGCGCTCGACGAGCGGGAGCGCGAGCTCGACGAGCAGGCCGCGTCGACCCGGGAGGAGGCCGAGCAGACGCTCGCCGAGGCCCGGACCGGCGCCGAGCAGATCACCCGCGACGCCGAGGCCGAGGCCCAGCGCCGCCGTGAGGACACCGAGACGCTCCTGCGCCGCCGCCACAGCGAGGCCGAGCAGGAGCTCGAGCGCCTCGAGGGCCTCCACGACGGCGTGCGCACCGACCTCGGGCGGTTGCTCGAGTCGCTGTCGATCCAGCTGCCGGGTCGCGAGGGCCAGCGTCACCTGGCGGTGGCGGTCCCCGCCGGGGCCGAGCAGGACGGCGACGCCCGCTCGCAGCTGCACTTCGGCCCCGAGGCCGGCGACGGCGACGGGCGGGCCGCCCACGAGGCGCCGGGCGAGGCCGGGGCGTCGTGACCCCGGGGCGGATGGCGGCCCCCGCACCCGGCGTGGCGCTGGGTGGCACATGGGCGCGCCGTCACGCGATCACACCGGTGGCCGCGTCGGTGACCTCGTCGGGGGACACCCGGGTGACCCCGACCGCCCCGCCGGCCCTGACCGCGCTCGACGCCCTGCCCGCCGTCCAGCGTCGTGTCCTCGTGATGCGCCACGTCCGCGGGATGGCGGTCGAGGAGATCGCGGCCGCCGACCGCGTCGCCGCCGAGGTGGTCGCGCGGCGCCTGGCCCACGGTGAGCTCGCGTTCGCCCACCACCTCGGCGCCCCGCGGGGACCGGAGACGCCCGGCGCGATCGCCGCCCGCGAGCTCGCGGCCCTCGCCGACCTCCCGGATCTCCCCGGCGCCCCGGGGTCCGGCCCGGTCCTCGCGCCGCTGCACGCGCCGCGGTCGCGGCTGACGTTCGGGTGGGCGGACGACACGCCCGACGAGCCCGCGACCGTCGTGACGCCCGTGCCGGTCGCCCCCGAGGCCGTGACCTCGCGCTACCGCCGAACCGGGGTCGCGCCCGACGCCGACGCGGTCACCGCCGCCACCCGCACCTCCCGCGCCCCCGGCCCGACCACCCCGGCCCGCGGCTGCGGCGGGGTCGCGAGGTCCGGCCTCGCCGCCGCGGCGTCCGTGCACCCCGAGACCCCGCCGGTCGCGCGCGACCCCGAGGCGCCCTGCGAGCGCCGCAGCCGTCTGCCCCTCGTCGCGGGCGCCCTGGCCGCGGCGTCGGTGGCCGCCCTCGGGGCCGCCGTGGCGACCTCCCAGATGGGCGACCCGGCCACCGCCGGCTCCACCGCCGCCACCCCGCCCCCGTCCGGCCCGGCCCCCGGCCTCGCCGGCGCGCGGCCGCCCGCCGCCGGCCCCGGCGTCGCGGGCCCGGACGGCGCGTCCGGGGACGACCCCGTCCTCGATCTCGGCCTGCGGCCGTCGTCGGCGGCCGGGACCGGCCCGCTCGACCCGACCGTGCCCGCCGCCCCGTCCCTGCTGGCCGGCGTCGGGCACGTGCCGGCCGCCGCGCCCGGTGGCGGCACGCCGCCCGTCGGTCCACCGCGGGGACCCGCGTCCGGGTCGGGCGCGTCGCCGGCCTCCGGTGGCGGGGGGTCGTCGGGCAGCCCGTCGGCCTCGCCGTCGCCGTCGCCGTCGCCGTCGGCCCCGCCGACCTCGTCCCCGGCCGACCCGGATCCCGAGCCCGGCCAGCCGCAGGAGCAGCCCGCCGACCCGTCGGCGGGCGACAGCGGCGGCACCGGCACCGGCACCGACGACCCACCCCCGCGCGGCAATGCGTCGTCCGGCGGGCACGGGGGTCAGGGCGGTGACCGCGACGGCGACGGTCGTGGTGGGCGCGGTGGTGGACAGGGTGGCCGGCACGGTGGCGGCGCCGGCCGCTGACGTCGGATCACCGCTGCTCCACCGACCCGGCGCCCTCGGCCACGAGTGCCGGCGCCGCGTCGTCGACCAGCCGCAGGTCCGCGACGTAGACGGCGTCCTCGGAGACCTCGTGCGGCGCGGGCACGCCGTCGATCCGGACCGGTCCACCGGGCCGGTGCCCCGTCCGCCGGTAGCGGCGGAGCTCCCGCACCCGGTAGCGCCGGCGGCACAGCGCGACCGCCTCGCCGTGGGCCGTGCCGGCCGCCAGCTCGGGCTCGAGGTAGAGCGCGCCCTCGACCCACAGCCGGCCCTCCGCCGGCAGGGAGCCCGCCCAGTTGAGCGGGAAGAGCCGCCCGGCCACGTCGAGCACGTCGACACGGCAGGAGCACTCCTCCTCGTCGAGAGGGACGGTGAGGACCTCGCCCCGGCCGCCGAAGCAGCCGTACTCGTCGACCCACCACGTCTCGCGATCGGCGAGCGCGGGCAGGTGGTCGCTCGCGTAGATCGCCGGCGCGACGTCCAGCTCGGCACCGACCACGAGTCCGGGCAGCGCGCCCGCTGCGAGGTAGTGCGGCAGGAGCTGCACCGTGACCTCGCCGTCGGGACGGCGGCGCGGGATCGGGCGCAGCGCGCCCTCGACGTCCTCGCGGTGGCGTCCGGCCACCGTCCGTTCCTTGCCGCGGCGTGCTCGCGCGGGTTTCACCATGCCGGCCTCCTCGTGTCTCCACGGGGTCCGACGGCGGCGGGTCCCGGTCCGTTCCGACCGGTCCGCGCCTGTGGACAACTCGGCGGGCAGACTCGGACGGCGATGAGCCGGGCGGCACGGACCGAGGACTACACGCGGGCGGTGCTGCGCGTCCCCGACCTCGACGGCCGGGCGCTGGTGCTGCGGCCGCGGCCGGCGGGCGAGGTCGTCGGGACCTTCCCCTTCGACGCGCCGGTGCACGTCGTGACGGCCCACAACCCCGGGGCGGCACGCCCCGGCGACGCCGGGAACGCCGACCGCCAGGCCCGTCTCGAGGCCGACCTCGACGCGCGGGGGCTGCGGTGGACGCGGACCGTCGCGGGCGCGGAGGACGGCGGGCACGCCGAGGAGGGCGCGCTCGTCGTCGGGCTGGACGACGACGAGGCGCGCGCGCTGGGGGCCGCGTGGGGCCAGGACGCGGTGTTCCGGTGGAGCCGGTCGGCGTGGACGGTGCTCGCCTGCGACGATGCCCCGTCGGTGGCGATGGGCTGGGAGATCGTGTGAGCGAGCGGTTCGGGCCCTACGAGCTCGCCGAGCTCCTGGGGCGCGGTGGCATGGGCGAGGTGTGGCGCGCCACCGACACGCGCAAGGCGCGGACCGTCGCGCTCAAGCGCCTGCCCGCCGAGATGACGGGCGAGCGCGAGTTCGAGGACCGGTTCCGGCGGGAGGCGCACGCCGCGGCCCGGCTCTCCGACCCGCACGTCATCCCGATCCACGACTACGGCGAGATCGACGGCCGTCTCTACCTCGACATGCGGCTCGTGCACGGGCGCGACCTCGGCGCGGTGATCGACGCCGAGGGGGCGCTGCGGGTGCCCCGCGTGGTGTCGATCCTCGAGCAGGTCGCGTCGGCGCTGGACGCCGCCCACGACGACGGCCTCGTGCACCGCGACGTCAAGCCGTCGAACATCCTGCTGACGCCGTCGGGGCGCACCGTCGACGCCGACGACTTCGTCTACCTCATCGACTTCGGCATCGCGACCGGCGCCGCCCTCGGGACGCGCCTGACCCGCACGGGGCTCGCCGTCGGCACCGCCGCGTACATGGCCCCGGAGCGGTTCGTCGACGGCGTCGACGCCGACCCGCGCATCGACGTCTACGCGCTGGGCTGCGTGCTGCACGAGGCGCTGACGGGACGTCCGCCGTTCCCCGGACGCGACGTGGCCAGCCTGATGTACCAGCACCTCAACACGGTCCCGACGCCGCCGTCGCGCGTCACGTCGGGGCTGCCCGCCGGGCTGGACGAGGTCGTCGCCACCGCGCTGGCCAAGAACCCGGCCGAGCGCTACGCGCGGGCCGGTCAGGTCGCCGAGGACGCGCGGCGCGCGCTCGGCCGAGCGACCGCGGCGCCGCAGCGGCGGGTGGAGACCCAGGTGGGGCGCCCGCCGACCCCACCGTCACCCCCGCCGGCGCCCCCACCGCGACCGCCGACGGCGCAGGGCCCGCCCGCGTTCGTGGCGCCGTGGAACCCGGCGCCGGGCCGGCCGGCCCCGCCACCGCCCTACTCGGCGCCCCGGCCGGTGCCGAAGGGACGTCTGGCCGCGGCGATCGCGGCCCTGGTGTTCGGGGGGCTGCTCGGTCTGATCTCCCTGGTCGGCACGCTCGCCGAGCTCGGGAACTGCTCGACGCGCTCGGCCGCCTGCGGCTCGGGGACGATGGCGCTGCTGGCCACGATCGTCACCGGCATCGGCGGCGCGGTCGCCATCGCGGGCCTGACCGACGCCGGGCGGCGCACCACCCGGCGCGCCGGGGCGGCGTGGGCCGTGCTCGGTGTCGGGTTCGTCCTGCTCGTGATCGCGATCGCGCTGGATCCCTGACCGCGACCCGCCGTCGGGGGCAGGATGGCGGGGGTGAGCGACTGGAACCAGCAGATCATCGACGAGTTCCGCAGCAACTCCGGACGGGTCGGCGGCCAGTTCGAGGGCGCCCCGCTGCTGCTGCTGCACCACATCGGGCGGAAGTCGGGCACCGAGCGCGTGACGCCGATGATGTACCAGGCGGTCGGCGACTCCTACGCCGTCTTCGCCTCGAAGGCCGGCGCGGACACCCACCCCGACTGGTACCGCAACCTGCTCGAGCACCCCGACGTCGAGGCCGAGATCGGCACCGAGACCGTCCCCCTGCGCGCCCGCGACCTGCCCGCCGACGAGCGCGACCCCGTCTGGGAGAAGCAGAAGAAGGACTACCCGGGATTCCAGGGATACGAGGAGAAGACCGACCGCGTCATCCCGGTCGTGCTGCTCGAACGGCGCTGATGCCCCGCCCGGTGTGGAACCCGCTCGCCCGCAAGCGGGGCGAGCTGCTCGATCGCGACCTCGACCCGGACGTCCACGCCGAGCGCTGGGCGCGGCGCTACGACGGGATGATCGGGGAGCTCAACCGCTGGGTCGACCATGTCCGGGACACCACCTACGAGAACGTCCCCTACCTCGACCCGGCGTGTGCGGCGTCCGGCGCGCGGGTGCTGGTGCTGATGGGGGACCCGCCGGGCGAGGCGGAGGACGGCTCGGGGTTCGTCAGCAAGCACAACAACGACCCGACCGCGCACAACACCTACGTCGCCACCGACCGCGCCAAGCTCGGCTACGACATCAGCCTGCACTGGAACGTCGTGCCCTGGTGGGTCGCGAACCCGTCCAAGCCCGTGCGGGCGCTCGAGCGCGAGGCCGTGCGGGCGCAGCCCTACCTCGCGGCGCTGCTGGAGATGCTGGACCCGGCGCCGAGCGAGGTGGTGCTCCTCGGCAGGCCCGCCGCCCGGGCCTGGACCCGCCTGACCCGCGCCGGCCTGCCCGAGGCCCTGCGCGACGCGACCGTGGCCCGGGCCCCGCACCCGGGGCCGCTGGTCTACCCGCGCGTCGACGCCGCGACCGGCCGCGGCAACAGCGACCTCATCGTCGAGACCATGCGCCTGGCGGGTCAGCGGGCCCGGGGCGAGAAGGTCCGGCCCCCCGCGGGCGGGCCGGCGGGGCGGCGCCGTCCGTTCTGAGTTGGTCGGAACGCGACGTCCCGGTGTGGGGATCTCGCTACGGTCGGGACCTGATCGGACCGAACTCGCGGTGGGAGGGCGTCGTGACCGAACCCCAGCCCCCGCCGCTGCGCGCCGACTCGCCCGTGACGCTGTGGGACGGCCGGGTCGTCCCGCGGTTCCGGCCGCCGGACGTCGGGGGCGGGGCCTTCGACGTCGATCTGGACCAGGCGCCGCAGGCGATCCGGAAGTTGGAGGAGGCGCGCCGCGAGCTGGTCGGCATCCGACAGGACGCAATGGATCTGGCCCGGGTCACCCCGCCGACAAACGACCAGGTCAGTAAAGACGCCGCCCTGGCTCTGGGGGCTGCTGCCACCGGCGGCCCCGGATCGTTCGTCAATGCGCTCGACTCTGGGATCGCCGAGTTAGAGTCCATGATCGCCTCGCTCCAAGCGGGCCTGCAGCGCTACCGGGGCCATGATGAACGCGCTGCGTCGGACCTGAGTTGACCGTGCTTCGAGCCGTCGCGCTGGCGCTCCTCGTCCTGATACCTCTCGCCTGTTCGGGACCAGCCCCTGCTCCAGCGCCGCAAACGATCGATCGCTATGGCGCACCTTCTGTCTCGTCGCCCCGCACGGTGACGTCGATGGCCAACAATCCCTGCGAGGGGCCGCTGACGCGCCAGGAGTTGCGCACGCTCGGAATCACTGTCGATGGCGAGCCGCGCTCGGTGCCCAGTGGGGCACGAGCTTGCACCTGGACCGACCGGAACACACTCAACGAGTTCAGCAACGTCGTCTATCCGGCCCGCGACATCCTCGTCGACACCTATCGGGTCCGGCTGTTCCCGGTCTTCGACGCCACGACGATCGGAGGCCTCCCGGCGACGATCGAGCAGTCGACCCAGGACTCGATCACCTGCACGATCACCGTCGGCACAGACGCGGGTCAGGGCTTCGTCGCCACCTACACACAGCTCGAGGTCCCGGCAGGTCAGAGGCCCGACGACCCGTGCGGCCGAGGCCAGCGGATCGTCGAGGAGATCGTCGCTAAGCTCCCGCCGGCCCCGACACGGTGACGGTCGACGAGTTCGTCGCCCGGCTCCGCGCCCTGCCGCCGTCGGCCGGGGACACCGTCCTCGTCGGCATCGACGGCTTCTCCGGCGCCGGGAAGACCGCGCTCGCGCAGGACCTCGCTCGCCACGAGGACGTCAGCGTCGTCTCGATCGAGGAGTTCTACCTCGGCTGGGAGGGCCTCGAGGTCGGCCCGGAGCGGGCGCGGGCGGGGCTCGTCGAGCCGCTGCGGGAGCGTCGGACGCCGCGGTGGCGGGCGTGGGACTGGGACCACGACCGGGAGGGTCCGGAGCGCGACCGCCCCGTCCGGACGCCGGTCGTCGTGCTCGAGGGCTGCGGCGCCGGGGCGCGGGTGCTGCGGGAGCACCAGGCGCTGACGGTGTGGGTGGACGCCGACCCCGACGAGCGGGAGCGGCGCCTCCGCGCCCGCGAGGACTGGGCGCTCTACGCCCCGCACCGCGACGTCTGGAGGGCCCGCGAGGAGGCGCTCGCGGTCCGGGAGGGGCTGCCCGAGGGCGCCGACCTGGTGGTCCGTCGCCACCCGGATGGCCTGCTGGACACCCGCGCGTCACCTCGTCGATGACGTCGTGTGGCCTCCTGGTGGGTACCGTCCGGGTTGTGAGCACGACGACGGACGACGCGCCCGGGACGACGCCGGAGGTCTCGGCGGTCGACGCCGAGCGCTGGCGCGAGGTCGTGCAGTGGAAGGACCGCGAGCTCGGCGGGTCGAACAACCTGCTCAGCCCCGTGTTCAACGGGCTCGCGGGGGTGCGCGCCGAGGTCACCGGGCTGCTGCGGCGCATCCCCGGCGTCTCGCAGGTCGACGACGGTGTCCAGAACGTGCTGCACCAGCTCGCGGCGGCCGGCGCGGGTGCGGGGGCGGCGACCCTGCGGCGCGACGCGGTGTTCGCCGACTTCCGCGCGCAGGGCCACGACGTCACCGACTTCAAGCACATCCGGGCCCTCGACATCGGCCAGGTCGAGGCCGTCATGCCGCGGCTCGACCTCGGCTACACCGTGTTCGCGGGGCTCCAGGGGGGCGTCACCGGCTTCCTGACCGGCACCGGCGTCACGGCCGTCGCCGGCGGGACGGGCGCGGCCGGCATCGGGAGCCTGCCCGGGATCGCGGTGACGGTCGCGACGCTGACGGGCGACGCGCTGCTCACCGTCGCCTCGTGCACGCGGGCCGTCGCGCACGTCGCGGCCTACCACGGCTACGACGTCACCAAGCGGTCCGAGCAGATCATCGCGCTGGCCGTGCTGTCGGTCGGCCTGTCCAGCGACGACGACGCGCCGGGCGCCTACCAGGAGCTCACCGAGCTGATCACGGCGAAGACGCAGGAGAACCAGAAGCGCAAGCAGCAGCAGGTGCAGATCAAGCGCCTGGGCCACGCCGTGCACCAGCGGCTGCTGAGCCAGATCGGGCAGCGCGAGCTCGCCCAGCTCGTGCCGATCCTCGGCATCGGCGTCGGGGCGGTGCTGTCGGCGCGGCTGCTGGCCGGCGTCGTCGACACCGCCGAGCACCTCTACCGCGAGCGGTTCTTGCACGACAAGTACGAGCTGCCGTTCGGTGTCGACCTGCCGTTCGACCCGGCCACCTACGCGCCCTACGTCGACGGTGAGCCCGACGACGGCGGCGACGACATGGACGACGAGGGCGACGAAATCTTCGCCGGCGCCTGAGCCCGGTGATCGTGGCGGATTTGCTGACGCCCAGTGTCAGCGTGGACGCCAGGCTGACGACCCCGGTCGGCGTGTCGCGACGGCGAGGATGTGGCGATCCTGGCGTCCGGTGCCAGGAATGCCGCGTTGCTCGCACTACCGGGACGACTCCGCGACGTGGGCGCGGACGTCGGCGGTCGACGTGAAGACCTGGTAGCCGAGGTCGCGGAGGCGGTCGCGGGCGGGCTGGGCGACGTCGGGGTCGAGCACCACCGGCGGGGCGATGGCGCGGCGGCTGATACCGGTCGGCCAGAGCGTCGCGGCGGTGGTCAGGACGTCGCCGCCCCGCGGGTCGCGCACGCGCGCGTCGCGGCGCGGCGGCGGGAAGCCCTGGGCGGCGAGGTCGTCGACGAGGTCGTCCACCGTCTCCGGCGCCGCCTCCCCGAGCACCGCCCGCCCCGAGCGCCCCCGGCGCGGCCGGTACTCCGCGTGGTCGCCGGGCGCGGACTCGACGACCGCCAGCGGCCCGGTCGGCGCCGACGGGGTGATGCCCGCGGCCGCGGCGGCGTCGAGCACCGGCAGCAGGGCGCCCTCCGGGTCGGTGACGTAGCTCGACTCCGTGACCCGCACGACCGGCCAGCCGCACCGGCGCAGGTCGTGCTCGGCCTCGACGTCGGCGCGGGTCGCGGGACGGCGCTGCTCGTCGCCGTCGCACACCACCGCCAGCCGCCCGTTCGCGCCGGTGACGACGAGGTCGAGCGTCCGCCCGTGCACCTCCACCTGCGGCACGACCGCGAAGCCGCGCTCCGAGAGGTCCGCGAACACCCGCTGCGCGAACAGGCTCCCGAACGCGGGGTGGCGGTGGTCGCGGTCGACCTCGGCGGGCGCGGGCCGGTTCTCCGGCGCCCCGGCGGACCCGTCGGGCTCGCTGGCCGTGACGTGGGCGAGGAGCTTGCGGCGCAGGTCGGACTCGGCCAGGTCGTCGACGCCGACGGAGTGGAACAGCCACGTCTGGTCGCGGGCCCGGGAGGCGGCGACGTTGAACGCCTGGCGGTAGCGCTCGGCGGTCAGCGCCACCAGCCGGTGCCCGGGCGCCACGACCATCGAGAGCCAGACGACGTCGCGCTCGTCGCCCTGGAAGTCCGCGGCGACGCCGACGCGCAGGCGCCGCGCCACCCACTGGTCGACGTCGAGCCGCTCGCGCAGCATCGCCTCGATCAGCTCGACCTGCCCGTGGCCCTGCAGCACGACCACCCCGAACGTCGCGCCCGCGTAGGCCGGGTCGGTCGCGCACCGGGCGACGGCGTCGACCAGTGCGCCCGCCTCGGCCTCGTTGGCCAGCGACGACCCCGTCCCGCGGACCTCCGCGCCCGGCACGAACGTGGCCCGCAGCGGGGGCAGGCGGTCCGCCCCGAACTGCCGCAGCGGCACGAGCGGGGCGTCCCCCTCGCCCGGCCCCGAGTAGAACTCGCGCGACGACCACCCGACGATCTCGGGCATCGACCGGAAGTGCTCGCGCAGCCGGATCGGCGGCCCGAACGTCGCCCGGAACACCGAGAACACGCTGGCCCGCGCCGTGAACTGGCTGCGCAGGTAGGACGGCACGTCGGGCAGGTCGGTGTCCAGGCGCGCGAAGGCCGGCTCGAGCGAGCCGGTGCCGACGTCGGCCGGGGTGCACTGCCGGTCGTCGCCGACGACGATCACCCGCGGGGCGAGCCAGAGCAGGAACAGGCTGGTCAGGTCGGCCTGGCTGGCCTCGTCGACGATGACGACGTCGAACGCGTGGGGCCGCGGCGGGACGGCGGAGAGCACCTCGCGGATCGGCATCACCCAGGCCGGGACGGCCTCGCGGGCGACCTCGACGGCCTCGCGCGCGGCGGCGCGGTAGCGGTCGGCGTGGCGTCCGGTGCCCCGGCCGACCGCGGCGACCGACGCGCGGTGGCTCTGCAGCGCGCGCATCTGCTCGGCGGTGATGCGGATGAGGCACTCCTGCCAGGCCCGGGCCGCCGCGAGCCCGGTGGTGGCGCGGGCGAGCTCGACGTCGAGGTCGGCCAGACGGTCCGGTGCGGCGTCGGCGGCGGCCCACGCCGCGACCTGCGCGGCCGCCCGGGCGTACGCCCACGCCCGCTCGAACCGCTCCTCGCGCTCGGGCCACGGCTCTCCGGCGTGGG
The DNA here is from genome assembly GCF_039542135.1 of Actinomycetospora chlora. Classification (NCBI taxonomy): domain Bacteria; kingdom Bacillati; phylum Actinomycetota; class Actinomycetes; order Pseudonocardiales; family Pseudonocardiaceae; genus Actinomycetospora; species Actinomycetospora chlora. The sequence continues at coordinate 15,687 of NZ_BAABHO010000010.1, read as the reverse complement.
CGCGCAGCAGGTCGGCGAGGCCGGGCGCGGCCGCGTCCAGGCGGGCGGCGAGGGCGTCGGCGCGGCGCTGGGCGCGGGCCTCGTCGTGGGCCGCCTCCACCGCGAGCACCGCCTCGGCGTAGGCGTCGGCGTCCCGGCGGCGCAGCGCATCGACGACGGCCACGAGCTCGGGCGCCCGACGCTCGGCGGGTCCCCCGCCCTCGAGCCGCTCGATCGCCTCGTCCAGCTCGCCGCGGGCGAGCTCGGCGGCGCGGGTGTCGTCGACGTCGAGGGTCAGCGTCGTCAGCACCCGCAGGCGGGCGACCGAGTCGATGCGGGGACGGTCCGGCGGCGCGAGCGCCGAGAGCAGCCGCCGCACGCCGACCGCCGCCGTCAGCACCCGCCCGACCGACAGGCACGTCGCCCGCAGCGCCAGGACCTGCTCGACGAGCAGCGACCGGTACTCGGCGCGGCGCAACGGATAGCCCAGCGGGGCGAAGCCCTCCGCGAGGCGGTCGGTGATCTCGAGGATGCGCAGGTGGTGAGCGATCGCGGTGGCCCCGGAGACCGTCGCCGTGTCCGCGCCGTGCACCGCGATGCCCGCGAGGAGGGGCTCGACGGCCTTCTGCTCGTCGGGCTTGAACATCCGCCGTGTCTGGCCGCCGTCGGCCAGGAACGCCGCGAAGCGCTCGAACACCGGCGCGGCGGCCGCGACGTCGACGCCGTCCTCGACGCGGACCTGCGCCGACCCGGCGCGCCGGTCGTGCTCGAGCACCGCGTCGACCGCGCGCAGGCCCTCGGTCGCCCGCCCCCACAGGTGCCCGGCACGCCCCGAGAGCACGGCGTCGGTCACCTCCCGGGCCCACTCGGCGTCGTCGCCGGTGTCGTCGAGCTCGGCGAGCGCGTCGGCGACCCGCCGGCTCACCGCGGGCAGGTGCGCGGCCGCGTCGGCGGGCAGGCGGCCGAGCGCGGCGACCATGTCGCCGGTGTCGCCCGACGTCGCGTCGAGCCCGCGCAGGACGGTGGCGGTGAGGTCGGCGACGTGGTCCTCGGGCGGCAGCTCCACCGGGGGCGGCAGCACCTGGCGGCCGCGCTCGCGCCGGGCCGGCGTCTCGGCGGCGAGCAGGCCCCGCAGCTCGGCGAAGGCGGCCGCGGTCAGCGGCGGCGACGCCGGCAGCTCGGCGTCCGGGCCGACCACGTCGGCGATCCAGCCGTCGCGCTCGTGGTCGTCGCGGACGCGGCGGGCGATCTCGGCGCGGGTGCCGGTCAGCCCGGGGCCGAGGTCACGGTGCACGGCCGTCTCGGCGGCCCGCTCCGCGACGAGCGCGTCGAGCGCGGCGTCGCGCTCGGCCAGCAGCTCGGTGCGGCGCTCGGCGAGGTCGGCGACGGCGAGCGCCGCCTCGTCGGGGTCGAACTCGGTGCTGCGCGCGGCCAGCCCGGCGATGCCCGGCTCGTCGGCGGAGTTCTCGCCGTCGTCGGCCAGCGAGACGCAGAGGTCGCGCATCTCGGCCGGCAGCTTGTCGCGCAGCACCCGCAGGGCCTGCGCCTTCTCGCTGGTCACGAGCACGCGGCGTCCCTCGGCGAGCAGCGCGCAGAGCAGGTTGGCGATGGTGTGCGTCTTGCCGGTGCCGGGCGGGCCCTCGACGACGACGCCGGAGTCGCGGCCGAGGCGCGCGAGGATCCGGCCCTGCGCCGCGCCGACCGGCAGCGGGAAGAGCGGGTCGGTCACGGGCGGCTCGGCGTGCCCGGCGCGGGCGAGCCAGGCCGCGCGGTCGGCGGGCTCGATCGCCGCGACGAGCTGGGCGAGCCCGACCGGCAGGGGTCGGTCGCCGGCGACGTCGGCGGCGATCGCGTCGTAGAACGCGCGCAGCGCCCCGGCACCGCGGCGCCGGGCGACGAGCGTCGGTGCCGGGACGAGCGCGGTGCCCGGTCCCGTCGGGCCGATCCAGTCGTCGCCGCGGCGGTGCTCGACGCGCAGGTGGCGGTCGGCCCAGCCGGCGAGGAGGCCGGCGAGGTCGGGGTCGAGCGGCGACGCCGGGGCGGTGTCCTCGGCGGGGGCCGCGTCGTCCACGAGCCCCGTGCCGGTGAGCAGCTCGTCGTCCTCCCAGCGGGCGGCGTCGCCGGCGAGGGTCACGACCATCGCGTCGTCCCGGTGCTCGATGCGCACCGGCCGGGTCAGGAGGTGGACGCGGACGTCGTGGTCGGGGGCGTGGAGCAGCCCGCCGGCGAGGACGAGCTCGACGGCCTCGGGCTGGTCGGCCGCGGCGCGCATGAGGTCGAACAGGGCCTCGAACGTCGCGTGCAGGGGCCCGTCGGCCGGCGCGCGGAGGATCTCGTCGCCGGCCTCGCGGGGACGGCGGACGGCCGACTGGTCGGCGACGTCGACGAGCGCGAGCTCCCCGACGTGGTGGCGGGTGTGGCGGACCGGCCGGGCGCGGGCGAGCGCGACCCGTCGCAGCACCCCGACGAGGCGCTGGACCCGGTCGCGCAGGGCCGGGTCGTCCTCGGGGCGCTCGACGGGTGCCTCCTGCGGCACGACCACGCCCCCTCTCCGCTCCCGACACGGACGGCCCAGAATCGCATCCCGTCCACCGGATCGTCCCGGCAGGGAACCGTGGCGGGCCCGGCGGCGTCGAAGCCCGTGACGGAACACCCAGAGGGGGCGCGATGGCGGGGAGGACGGACGACCCGGGGGAGGCGGCACGCTTCCTCGCCGGGCTGGCGGCGGCCGGGGGCCGGCCGGAGCAGGTGGTCGACGTGCTGCGGACGCGGTACGGACGCTCGCGGGCGCTGCTCGCGGGCGCGGAGCTCGCCCTCCTCGACGCGGCCGACGTGCTGCACGAGCGCGGGTGGGGGCCGAGGGACGTCACCGAGGTGGTGCGCCGGCGGCTGTCCGCGGGGCGGGTGCTGCTCGCCGTCGACGTCCTCGGCGCGGCGGCCGCGCGGCGGCCGCGAGGGGACGTCGACGTCGACCTCGCGGAGCTCGGGCCGCCCCCGGCCCGCGACGTCCCGCTCGTGGCGCAGTGGAGCGAAGTGCGCGGCCTGGCGCCGGACGACGCGCTGGCGGCGACGGTGGCGCTCGTCGCGCTGATGCGCTCGCTGCCGGCGCTGCCGCGCCTCGGAGAGGAGGCGCGCCCGCCCGACGGGGTCGACGCGCGGGTGCTCGCCCGGGTCCGCGCGCTGCTGGCGAAGGCGGAATCCACCGAGTACCCCGAGGAGGCCGAGGCGCTCTCGGCCAAGGCGCAGGAGCTCATGGGTCGGCACGCGCTGGAGCAGGCCGTGGTGGGCGCGCCGGCCGACGCCGCGCCCCGGGCCGCCGCCCGGCGGCTGTGGCTCGACCCGCCGTACGCGAGCGCGAAGTCGAGCCTGGTGCACCAGGTGGCGACGGCGAACCGCTGCCGGGCGATCAGCCTGTCGGCGCTGGACATGGTCACCGTCGTGGGACACGCCGCGGATCTCGCGACGGTCGAGCTGCTGGTGACGTCGCTGCTCGTGCAGGCCGACCGCGCGATGCTCGCGGCCGACGACGAGACGGTGCCGCGCGCGCGGCGGCGCTCGTTCCGCCACGCGTTCCTGCTGGCCTACGCCACGCGGATCGGCGAGCGGCTCGCCGCCGCCGCGCACGAGGCGCAGGCCCACGCCCGCGCGGAGCTGGGCGAGGAGCTGCTGCCGGTGCTGGCCGCGCGGGCGGAGGTCGTCGAGCGCACGGTCGGCGAGCTCTTCCCGCGGCTGACGCGACGGCGGTTCAGCGTGGGCAACGGGGCGGGGTGGGCGGCCGGGCGTGCCGCCGCGGACGCCGCGAGCCTCACCCCGGGACGCGACGCGCTGGCGCAGGGGTAGACGGCGAGGCTGCGAGGATGGGCCCGTGCCCAGCAACCGCGAGCGACGTGCCGCCAAGCAGCGGCGTCGCGACGCGAAACGGGGCCACACCACGGACGTCGCGCCGCGCCCGGTCGACCCGGGGCTCCCGCCGGCGTCGCTGCAGGCGCTGCTGCGCCGGGCCGCGGCCGACCTCGCCGACGGCGACGAGGGCGCGCTCACCGAGCTGCGCCACGTCCTCGCCGAGCACCTGGCGCGGCGCCGGGAGCGCGTGCTCGAGGCGTGCGACGCGGTGACCGCCGGCGTGGTGGTGGACGGTGCCGCGGGCGGTCTCGCCGCGGCGCTCGCGGCGGGCGGGACCGTGTCGTCGTGGGCCGACCGCGAGGGCGCCCGCACCGAGGAGGCGGCCGTGGCGACCGTTCGGCTGCTGGCGAACGCTTGACCTGAACAATGGTCGAGCTTCTAGCGTCGACGCCATGAGCGACACCTCGATCCACCTCGCCGTGGTCGTCGGCAGCGTCCGCGACGGGCGCTTCGGGCCCGTCGTGGCGCAGTGGTTCGCCGAGCGGGCGAGGCAGCGTCCGGAGCTGGTGGTCGACGTCGTCGACCTCCTCGAGACCGGCGCCGGACCGGCGTTCGCCGACCGCATCGGCGCGGCCGACGCCGTCGTGATCGTGACGCCCGAGTACAACCACAGCTTCCCGGGGCCGTTGAAGACCGCCATCGACGAGACCGGCGGGCAGTGGCGCGGCAAGCCCGTGGGCTTCGTGGCCTACGGCGGGCTCTCGGGCGGCCTGCGGGCCGTCGAGCAGCTGCGCCCCGTCCTCGCCGAGCTGCACGCGGTGGGTCTGCGCGACACCGTGAGCTTCCACGGTGCGGCCGCCGCCTTCGACGCGTCCGGCCGCCCCCGCGAGGACAGCGCCGACGCCGCCGCGACGGTGCTGCTCGACGCCGTGGTCTGGTGGGCCCGCACGCTGCGCCGGGCGCGGGAGGAGCACGCCGAGGGGGCCCTGACGTGAGCGACCACCACGCCCTCCCCCATCCCGGGCAGGAGCTGTCGGTCGGCGAGGTCGCCGAGCGCAGCGGCGTGCCCGTGTCCGCGCTGCACTTCTACGAGCGCGAGGGCCTGATCCAGAGCCGGCGCACCCCGGGCAACCAGCGCCGTTTCCGCCGCGAGGTGCTGCGGCGGCTGTCGTTCATCCGCATCGCGCAGCGGGTCGGGATCCCGCTGGCCGAGATCCGCTCGGCGCTGGACTCCCTGCCCGACGGCCGCACGCCGACCCGCGCGGACTGGGCGCGCCTGTCCGAGCAGTGGCGCACCGAGCTCGACGACCGCATCCACCGTCTCCAGCAGCTGCGCGACGACTTCACCGGCTGCATCGGCTGCGGGTGCCTGTCGATCGACCGCTGCGGGCTGGTCAACCCGCACGACCGGCTCGGCGAGGACGGCCCCGGGCCGCGCCGGCTCGTCGGCTAGGACGGCTCGAGGCGCCGCACCCGTCCCGGTGGGGGCGCCGGCACGGCGTCGGGGTGCAGGGCGTGCGCGATCGCCTCGATGCCGTCGACCAGGCGCGGGCCGGCGCGGACCACGTAGGACGCGGAGTCGACGGCCACGAGCGCGACGTCCGGGAGCTGCTCGCGGACCACCGCGGCCTGCGCCACGGCGTCGTCGAGCCCGAAGCCGCACGGCGCGACGAGCACGACGTCGGGGGCGAGGGCGCGGGCGTCGTCCCAGCGGGTGGCGACGCTGCGGCCGCCCTCGACGCCGGCGAGCGGCTCGCCGCCGGCGCGACGGACCATCGTCGGCACCCAGTGGCCGGGCAGGAAGGGCGGGTCGACCCACTCGAGGGCGAGGACGCGGGGGCGGGGCCGGTCGGCGAGGACGTCGTCGAGGTGCCGCAGCCGTGCCCGCAGGTCCCCGACCAGCTCCTCCCCGGCCGGCTCAGCGTCCGCCGCCCGGGCCACGGCGGCGACCGCGTCGAGGACCTCGTCGAGGGTGTGGGGGTCGACGGTCAGGACGTGGGCGTCGATCTCCAGGTCGGTGAGGGCCTCCGCCACCGTCGACTCCGGCAGGGCGCAGACGCGGCAGAGGTCCTGGGTGAGGACGAGGTCGGGCGCGGCGGCGTGCAGGGCGTCGCGGTCGAGCTCGTACTGCGGGAGTCCCCTCGCGGCGCGGTCCCGGACCACGGCGTCGATCTCGCCCGGCGTCAACCCGGACGGCAGCGCGGTGTCGACCACCACGGGGCGCCGCTCGCGGATCCCGGCCGGTTCGTCGCACTCGAACGTCACGGCGACGAGGTCGTCGGCGAGCCCGAGCGCACCGACGATCTCCGTGGCCGCGGGCAGCAGCGACGCGATCCGCACGCCGTCGACCCTATGTGAGCAGTTGCGGCCCCTATGAGGGCCGCAAATGCTCACGTACCGAGGAGAGGGCGGGGGTCGAAGATCGCGCGGATGGTCCGGGCCCGGCCGTCGACGACGTGGGCCAGGTTGACGGTCGGCAGCGGGGTGTCGGTGGCGCTGGTGTGCAGGTCGTAGACGGTGCAGACGTCGGGTCCGTCGACGAAGACGTGCCGGATCTCGACGTCCCGGACGATGCCCAGCAGGCCGTGCAGCGCCGCGACGTTGTCGTCCACGCCCTCGACGTGACCCATCGGTCCGTCGAAGACGACGTCGTCGGCGAGGACCTCGCGCAGCGACTCGGCGTCGTGGCGGCGCCAGCCATCGAAGTAGGCGGTCATGGTCTCGGCGGGGGTGCGCATGTCCCCAGCGTGGAGCGCGCCGAGACAGAAGTCGAAGAGCTGTCACTGGTCGCTCCGATAACCTGTGGTGATGGAGCTGCACCAGCTGCGCTACCTCGTCGCCGTCGCGGAGGAGGGCGGGTTCACGCGGGCGGCCGCCCGTGAACACGTCGCCCAGCCCGGCATCAGCGCGCAGATCGCGCGGCTGGAGCGGGAGCTCGGCCAGGTGCTCTTCGACCGGTCGGCCCGCGGCGTGCGTCTGACGGCCGCCGGCGAGGCCGTCCTCCCCCACGCGCGGGCCGCGCTCGCCGCCGTCGCCGCCGTCCGCGAGACCGCCGACGAGCTCGCCGGCCTCGTCCGGGGCCGGGTGTCGGTCGGGATGGTCCGCGGGGGCGGGGTCGTCGACCTGCCCGGCCTGCTCGGCGAGTTCCACCGCGCCCACCCCGGCGTCGAGATCCGGCTGGTCGAGGCGGCCACCGACGCGCTCCTCGACGGGCTGCGCACCCACGACCTCGACCTCGCCTGGGTCGGGCGCGACGGCGAGGCGCCGGCGGACCTCGAGGTCGACGTGGTGCTCGACGTCCCGCTCGTCGCCGCCCTGCCGCCCGGCTCGCCGCTGGGCGACACCGTCACCGCGGCCGAGCTCGCCGAGCACCCGGTGATCGCGCTACCGGTCGGGGCCGGGGTGCGGGCCGCGCTGGACCGGGCGGCCGCCGACGCCGGCGTCGTGCTGCGGCCCGCGCTCGAGGCGGGCTCGCCGCCAGTGCTGATCGACCTCGCGCGGCAGGGTCTCGGGGTGGCGGTCGTCCCCGCGCCGGCCGTGGCGGGGCGCGACGACGTGCGCGTGGCCGCCCTGGTCCCGGAGGTGCGGGCGCGGATCGACCTCGCCCGGCGACGGGACGCCCCGCTCGGGCCCGCGGCGCGCGCCCTGCTGGCCCGCGCCCGGGAGTGGACGTAGCCGACAGAATGCCCGCGTGGACCTCCTGCTCGGGGTGCGGCTGTTCGTCCGCGGGGCCGTGACGGTGCTGCGGTCGCCCCGCCTGCTGCTGCTCGGCGCGGTGCCCGCGCTGATCGTCTCGGTGGTCTACGTCGCGGCGATCGCCGCGCTGGTCGCCTGGCTCCCCGACCTCGCGGCCGGCCTCACGCCGTTCGCCGACGGCTGGTCCGAGAGCGGGCGCACGGTGGCGCGGGTCGCCGCCGGCGCCGCGCTGGTCGGCGCGGCCGGCGCGGTCGCCGTCGTCACCTTCGTGGCGGTCACCCTCGCCGTCGGCGGACCGTTCTACGAGCGCCTCGCCGAGATCGTCGACGACGAGGCCGGGCCGGTGCCGGCGGCGCTCGCGCCGTCGTGGGCACGGTCGGTGGTGCGGGGGGCGCGGGACGGTCTGGTGCTGATCGGGCTCTCGGTGCTCACGGCGATCCCGCTGTTCCTGCTGGGGCTCGTGCCCGTCGTCGGGCCGATCATCGCCCCGGTGGGCGCGGCGCTCGTCGGCGGGCGCCTGCTGATGATCGAGCTCAGCGCCCCGGCCCTGCAGCGCCGCGGCCTGGCCTTGCGCGACCGGCGGCGACTGCTGCGGACCCGGCGCCTGCTGACCTGGGGCGTCGGGATCCCGACCTACCTGCTCGCCGCCGTCCCGCTCGTCGCGATCGTCGCGATCCCCGCGGGCTCGGCGGCGGCGACGCTCTTGGCGCGGGAGCTAGCCGATCAAGAACGCCCGGCCTCGGTGACGTGAGCGGCGAGGACAGTGTCCATCACCCGCTCCTGCTCGACCGCGACCCCGGCGCGCTGCACGTCGTGCTGCAGGTCCGGGTCCCACGGCGTAGGCGGGACACCGGCCGGGTCGACAGTCGGGAGCTCGACAGCCGCAACAGCGATCGCCGCGCGGTAGTCCGCAGCGGTCATCCGCCACGGGTCCACGCCGTGCTCGTACAGCCGCGCGGTGATGCGCAGACCGCCCGCGTCGACGTCGCCGTGGTGGCGGACCACGGCGCCCGCGTCGCGAAGGGCCTCGAGCAGGGCGAGCGCGCCCGACGTCGGCTCTCCGCTGGTACAGACGAGCGGGGCGGCGAGACGTTGCTGGACCGCGGCCTCCAGGAGACGCGGGTTCTCCACGGACAGGATCACCGTGCCCGGCGGGACGTCCACGACTAGGTCCCGGATGCTCAGAGTCGTCAGCGCCGTGGGCGCACCGGCGGCGGTGAAGGCGCGAACACCGGTCGCCACGCCGTCGCCAAGCAGCGGCAGGTGCCAGGTCAGGACGGGCTTGGAGACGACGTCGCCCGGCAAGCCGGCCGCTTCCCACAAGGATGGCTCATCGGCCGCAGTCGGTTCACCCGCTCGATGAGCGAGGGCGGTCCGGATCCAAGTCCGAGCAGGGTTCCCGCGGTCGAGCCCATGCGCCCCGCCCGGCACCACCAACGCAGCGATCTCGCCTCGGCTCCGCCGACCCCGTGCGAGATCTGCCTCCTCGAGCACGCGATGGACGACATCAATCGCCCGACGCGCCTCTTGAGCGTTGGTCACGTGTCGCCGCATTGCTCGCGCCCAGTCGGAGACCCATGGCCGGTCTCCGAGCCGCTCACGCGCGAGGCCATCCAGCGCGTCGTCGCGTTCGCCACGACGCGCCTGTTCGGCCTCTCGGGCCTCCTTCCGTCCAGTCGGCGCGCAGCCAGCTGCTTCGAGCACCGCGAATAGATCAGTACCGAGTCGCCTCAGCAAATCCTCAAGCTGGGCGAGGTCGATCTCCCGTAGAACGATCTGCCGACGGTGCCCCAAGAAGGCGATGAGGTCGCGGTGCACCGATCTGTCGAGCTCCCCGCGAAGGCGCACGCGCCCGCGGTCCGCGAGGCCCCGCCTGTCGAGGGCCGCGGATACCTGTCGCCAGACCGGCGCGAAAGCAGGCGCGAGCAGCGCGTCAGGAACGCTCACGGAGGGACCTCAACACACGGCCCCGACAGCGAGCTGGTGGATTTCCTGATGTCCAGTGTCAGCGTGGACGCCACGCCGAGACACCCCGTGCCTCAGGTCGGGGCGTAGGCCTGCCAGTCGGGCATGGGAGTGCCGGCGAGGGACGCCCCGAAGCGGTCGAGGTACCAGCGCCAGCCGGCATCGACGTCGGCGCTGCTCAGGCCCTCGGGGAGCGACTGCGCGAAGACCAGGACCGCGCCGGCGTCGGCGGGCTCCACCGTCAGGTCCAGGTGCCACACGCGGTCGGAGCCGGTCTCGGGGAGGTCGACGACCAGGCGGTGCGGCGGGTCGCACGCGACGATGCGGGCGTCCACCGGCTCGGCGACCTCGCCGCCCGCGTCCACCTCTCCGGTCACCGTGAACGCGACCGTCCCGCCCACGCGCGGCGTCCCGGTCCACGTGCCGATCCAGCGCCCGAGACGCTCGGACTCGGTGATCGCGGCCCAGACGTCCTCGACCGGATCGGGGTACCCGCGGCGCCAGACCAGGGTCGTGGAGCCGTCGGGCTCGGTACGCGTCTCAGCCGGCGGCGTGCTCATCGTCGTCTCCCTGCTCCCCGCGGCGGGCGCGTCGCCCGCGGCGGATCTCGGTGTCGAGCGCGTCGAGACGGCTCGCCGGACCGGCGACCGGCAGCGGGCGGAACCGCTCCAGCCACGCGTCGAGCTCGGCCAGCGGGCGCCGGTCGAGGGCGTAGATGCGGTGCTGCCCCGCGACCCGGGACGTCACGAGTCCGGACTCGCGCAGCACCCGCAGGTGGCGGCTGATGGCCGGCCGGCTGATGGGGAACGCCTCGGCGATCTCCCCCGCCCCGACCTCGCCGTCCGCGAGGCGCTCGACGATGGCCCGGCGGACCGGGTCGGCGAGGGCCTCGGCGGGGAACACACGTCAATATGTAACCAGAGCTTTCATTAACGAGCAAGTTACAGAAGTGTCGGCTGCTCGTCCTCGTCGTCGCCGTCGGTCACCGTGACCGCCGGGACGTAGCGCGCGGCCGCGGGCAGCACCCGCAGGGCGCCGTCGACCCCGCGCGCCACGAGCCGCATCGACTCGAGCAGCCCCACCACGTCGAGGGCGAAGCGCTCGGGGTCGGCGATGGCGGCCTTCGACCAGTACCGCCCGTACTCGCCGACCAGCTCCCCCAGCACCTCGCGCACCGACGGCCAGGGGATCGGTTCCGGGTCCTCCGCCGGGCGGAACTGGTAGATGAGCTCGCTGACCAGCAGCAACGCCGCGTGCGCCACCGTGCCGCCGCCGGGGAAGGCGGTGTCGGAGCAGCCGCCGTCGACGTCGAGCGCCGCGATCCCCTCGGCACGCGCCTCCAGCACGAGCCCGGTGCGCGCCTCGATCCGGCGGGCCTCGTCGCCGGCGCGGCGGCGCAGCTCGGCGAACCGCGCCGGCTCGAGGTCCTCGGCCAGCACCACCGGGTCCTCCACCAGCCGGCGCCGCACCGCCGTCGTCGCCGACCCGCGCTCGGTGGCGCGCCCGACCAGCTCGTCCGCGGTCTCCGCGCCCACGAGGGCGGCGGTCGGCAGCAGCGCCATACGGTCCTGCCGCACCTCGAGCAGGGCGTCGGCGTCGGCGTCGTGCTCGTAGCCCGCGACGCCGCGGTCGAGCTCGCGGAGCATCCCCTGCGCGATCAGCCAGCGCAGCGCCGTCACCAGCGCGCGCCGCGACGCCGGGTCGGTGTCCTGGACGACGCCCGCCTCGGCCGCCGCCGAGTGCACGGCGTTGACCAGGTCCCGCAGGCTCGTCCGGTCCGGGCCGCTCGTCGTCGCGGCCAGGACGAGCGCGAGCGCGGTGTACTCCGCCGGCGTGAACGCCCGCGGCGTCGTCGCGACGGTGCGCAGCGGCCGGTCGGTGGGCACGTGCCCGGTCTTGACCAGCCGCGCGGTGTCGGCGGTGACGACGAGCCGGTAGGTCAGCTCGGTCGAGAACCACGCGTCGAGCGCGTCGGCGTGCCGGCGGATGACCGCGAGCAGATCCGGGTCGGACTCGGCGGTGCGCCACGGCCGCGCGAGCAGCGCCCGGGTGGCGACGACCAGCTCGGTGTCACGCTGCGGGTCGCTCACCAGGGAGGTCACGACGCGGGCTCCACCGTCAGCGCCAGCCCGTCCAGCCGCAGCGACCCGGCGTGCGTCGGCACCGTCGTCGTCTCGCCCGGGGTCCGCGTCACGACGCACCGGACGCCGTCGATCGCGACCGACCCGGACGCCGCCGCCGGCCCGAGGTCGGCGACGGCGCGGGTCAGCACCCGCTGCAGCTCGCGCAGGGCGGGCTCGGAGAGCCGGTCGGTGAACGCCGCGGCGCCCGCCTCGAGCAGCTCCGCCCGCGCCGCGGCCGCCCGCTTCTCCAGCTCGGCGCGCCGCGCGAGGAGGTGGCGACGCTCCTGGCTGCGGTCGGCGACCCGCGACGTGCGCCCGCGGCTGGTGGTGTCCCCGCGCTCGCGCAGCGACACCGGCACGTTGGCGACCGGCGCGTCCCACCACGAGATCGACGACGAGACCGGGTCGGTGTCGTCACCCCCGGCGACGCCGAGGTGCCGCGCGCCGTGGAGCCCGAAGGCCGCCGACGCCAGCTCGTGGGCGCGCGCGGGGTCGGAACGCCCGAAGAACAGCGCGAGCCGCAGGAAGTCGACGCGCCGCGACGAGCCGGCCGTACCGGTGCGCGAGAGGCGCGTGAGGTTCTGGGTCAGGGTGCGGACGGCGTCGACCGCGTCCCGCTCGAGCGTCTGCACCCGGCTCGGCCGCCCGGGCGTCGAGACGAACCACGACGCCAGGTTCTCCCAGTCCGCGACCTCCGCCCCGGGCGCGCGGCGCACGCGCACCGCCGAGAGCCCCGCGGCCGCCACCCGTGCCGCCAGGCCGTCCGCCGCCCGGTCGACGATGGTGGCGACGCGCGGCCCGACCTGCTCCAGCAGCGCCGCGATCGGCCTTGCGGACCGGCGCAGCGTCTCCAGCCGCTCGCCGACGTAGCCGACCAGCACCTCGGAGAAGAACGCGAACTCGTCGGCGTCGAGGTCGAAGCGCGACTGCCACTGGTTGATGGCCGCGAAGAACTGCGTGATCTCCGCGGAGAACGCCACGTGCGGGTCGAACACGGCGCGGACGGCCTCGGCGAGGCGGTCCGGCGGGGCGGTCGCGGGGTCGAGGCGCGCGAGCGTCTCCAGCGCGGCCCGCAGCTGCTCGAGACGCCCGAGCGAGACGTCGCGCACGTCGTCGACCTGCGCGAGCACGCCCTCGACGAGGTCGTGGACCTCCTGCCCGACCCGCGTGATCAGGTAGCGGTTGCGGCGGCGGTAGTAGTCCTCGACGGTGCCGACCTGCCCGACCGACGCCGAGACCTCGAGGTTCCCCCACGCCCGCAGCTGCTCCAGGCGCAGCGTCACCGTCTGCTCGTCGATCGCCGTCCCGGCCTCGGCCAGGCGCCCCGCGACGTCCGCGGGCGTCAGCTCGGCGAAGAAGGTGCCGGCGAACACCCCGAGGATCGCCCGGTGGTCCGGCGACTCGGTGACGTAGGCGAAGACCGAGGTCCGGACGCCGTCCGGGAGGGTCGAGCTCACGCGGACACCGCCAGCTCGGAGCCGTTCCAGCGGTAGTGCACCAGCGCGATCGCCCGCAGCTCCGGGTCGCGCAGGACCTCGGTGATCGCCAGCGCGGGCACGTTCGCGTGCGTGCCCCACAGGCGCTCGGAGGTGACGACGAAGTCGACGTCGAGGTCCACGAGCAGGCCGAAGAGCTTGGCGTGGTTGTCCTCGGACACCTTGGCGAAGGCGTCGTCGAGGAGCACCAGACGCGGGGCGCCGACGCCGTGCGGGTCGTGGGCCGCCGCGCTCGCCGCGGCCGCCGACGCCATCGGCAGCACCGTGACCAGCTTCTTCTCGCCCTCGGACAGGGTGGTGCGGCGCGTCAGCAGCTCGTCGGAGCGGCCCGGGCGGCGCAGGTAGATCCGCATCTCGTGCCAGGTGCGGTAGTCGAGGATTTCGCCGATGACGGTCCGGTAGGACGCCTCGGGGTTCTCGGCCCGGGCCTGCTCGACGAGGCCCTTGACGGCCTCGCGGACACGGTCGTCGTCCTCGGGCTCCCGCAGGTCGGGGTGCGTGCCCAGGAGCTCCAGCGCGGTCGCGGTGTCGGCGTCGAGGTCCGAGCGCGGGCGCCACTGCAGCCGCACGCCGATGCCCTGGCTCGACGTGACGCCGCGCAGGATGCGGTTCATCCGGTCGACCAGCTCGCGGGCGGCGAACAGCGCGTCGGCGACCTCGCGGGCGATCCGGCCGTGCAGCAGGTTGCGCAGCGCCTGGTCCTGCTGGGTCGACAGCAGCCCCTCGGCCTGGCGCTGCTGCACGGCGACGCGCAGGACCATCTGCGCCAGCGTCGCCCGCGAGCCGCTGGTGACGAACACCGCGACCGGCATCCCGTCGGCCGACCGGCGGCTCTCGATGTCCCGACCGCCGCCGGTCAGCGCGTCGCGCGCGGTGCGCAGCGCCTTCTCCAGCGCGTCCTCGCTGACGTTCGAGCGCGGCGCGGGGAGGCGCTCGCGCAGGGCCGCGACCAGCTCCTGGGCGCCGTCGAGGGTGTCGGCGGTGGCGGGGACGGGCTCGTCGTCCCGGTCCACCGCCCGCTCGGCGGCCGCCAGCAGCCCCGGGGTCTCGACGACCTCGGCCAGCCGCCGCCGCCCGGCCCGCACCGCGGTCTCGCGCTCGGCGGCCGTCGCCGTCGCCGTCTCCACCTGGCCCTCGGCCTGCGCCACCGCGACCGCCGCGGCCTCCTTCTCCCCGCGGGCCGCCTCGAGGCGGTCGACGAGGTCGCGCAGCTGGTCGTCGAGCTCCGCGACCCGGGCCGCCACCTTGGCGGGCTCCTCGCCGAGCGCGGCCTCGATGGTCTCCAGCTCGGTGCGCACGGACACGGCGTGCTCGTCGGCCGACCGGTGGGCGGCCAGGGCGGCGGCGTGGTCGGCGCCGTCGCGCTCCCACGCGGTCACGGCGTCGCGCCAGGTCCGGACGCTGCGGTGGGTCCGCTCCCGGGCGGCCTCGACGGCGGCGAGCGCACGCTCGGCGTCGCCGACGGCCTCGCCCATCTCCTCGAGCCGGGCCGGGTCGGTCGGCAGCCCCGCCCCGCCGGCCTCCTGCCGCAGGCGGGCCTCCGCGTCGTCGGCGCGGCGGCGGGCCTCGACGGCCGCCGACGCCTGCTGCGCCGCCCGGGCCTGCGCCTCGTCGGCGTAACGGACGGCGCCGGTCGCGGCGGCGACCGCGTCGTCGACGGTGCGGGTGGTGGGCAGCTCGCGGACCATCGCCCGCAGCGTCGCCGCGTGCTCGTCGAGCGCCGCGAGCACGGTGCGGGCGGCGCTGAGCCGCTCCTCGGCCCCGGACGTGAGGGCGGCGAGCTCGGCGAGACGTCGCGCGCGGGCCTGCGCACGGGCCCCGGCGCCGACGTGCTCGGCGGCGGGCTTGGCGTGCCGGCCCCGCAGCGGGCCGGCGCCGAACGATCCGTCGTCCGCGACCCAGAGCCCGGGGCCGGGGGTCGTGCCGACGGCGGCCAGGACGCGGGAGACGACGTCGGGGGTGACGGCGCCGGTGTCGGCGGGGACGAGCCAGCGGTGGAGGCCGTCGTCGGCCCCGGCGTCACCCGGCGCCACCAGCAGCTCGCCGTCGGTGCCGCGCAGCGTCCCGTCGTCGCGGACGTGGGCGGTGAGCAGCCCGGACGCCTCGAGGGCGGCCTCGAGGCCGGCACGGGCCGCGTCGTCGACCTCGGGGCGGAAGTCGACGGCGGCGGCGAACAGCTCCGCGTCCGCGACGTGGGGGTCGGTGCGCCAGGACGCCCGCGGCAGGGGCAGCTCCGTCGCGGCCTCGACGCGGGCGTGCTCGGCGCGCAGCCCGGCGAGCTCGACGTCGACCGCCTCGGCGCGGGTACCGGCCCGCGAGCGCGCGTCGGCCAGCTCGGCGGACGCGCCGTCGGCCTCGGCGCGGGCCGCGCGGACGCACCGATCGGCGGCGCGGCGCAGGTCGTCGACCTGCTCGTCCCCCTCGTCGGCGCGGGACGGCGCCAGCCACCCGGACGGGCCGTCCGGCTCGGCCGGCGGGACCGCGACGACGTGCGCCCGGACCCCCTCGACCCAGGACGCGACGGCGCCGCGGTGCTCCTCGGCCGCGGCGCGGGCGGCGCGCCGGCCGGCGTCGGCCTGCTCGGC